>JBDZVU010000029.1:0-33535 GCA_040255845.1 Nitrospiraceae bacterium
CGGGAGTTCGGCAAGTTCGTCGAGCGTGGGGGCGTCTACAAAGGGCTGAAGCCCGTGTTGTGGTGTACCCAGGACCAGACCGCCCTGGCCGAGGCGGAGGTGGAGTACGACGATCACACCTCGCCATCGATCTACGTCCGGTTCCCGGTTATCAGTTCCCCGGCCGTGCTGCGGGCCCGGTTCCCGGGCGTGTCCTTTCCCGAGTCGGCCAAGCCGGTTTCAGTGGTCATTTGGACGACGACGCCATGGACGCTTCCCGCCAATCAGGCCGTCTGCCTGCATGCGGACATCGATTACGCGTTTGTGGACCTCGGCGGTGAAGTTCTGATCGTCGCAGAGAAGTTGCTCGAGAGCGTCGCCAAGGCCTGCAAGCTCGAGGGCTACCGCGTCGTGGGAGTGAAAAAGGGCGGCGAGGGATTCGAAGGCCTCGAGACGCAGCGGCCCCTCACTACGGGATTGTCTCCCATCCTGCTAGGAGACTTCGTCACGCTCGAGCAAGGGACGGGCTGCGTGCATATTGCGCCGGGCCACGGCATGGAGGATTACATCCTCGTCCTCGACCACAACGCCACAGCAGCGCCCGGCGAGCGGCTCGAAATTATGGCGCCGGTGGACAACGCCGGCCGGTTTACGGACGTGGTGGAGGTGTTCGCCGGCCAACATGTGTTCAAGGCCAATCCCAAGATCGTCGAGTTTCTGCAGGGCAACGGTCGGCTGTTGGGGCATGGGACGGTCAACCACTCGTATCCGCACTGCTGGCGGTGCAAGAGCCCGGTGATCTTCCGCGCGACCGAACAGTGGTTTGTGTCCATGGACACGAACGACCTGCGGAAGGAGACTCTCGCCGAGATCGGCCGGGTTCGGTGGATCCCCGCCTACGGCCGCGATCGGATCACGGGGATGATCCAAAACCGTCCGGATTGGTGTGTGTCTCGCCAACGCGTGTGGGGCGTTCCGATCCCCGGCTTTACCTGTACGCGCTGCCGTTTCGTCCTGGCGGATACGCGCGTGATCGAGCACATCGCGACACTGATGGAATCGAAGGGGGCCGACATTTGGTTCGAACGGTCGGCCGCCGAGTTGCTGCCGGCCGGAACCGCGTGCCCCCGGTGCGAGGGAACCGAATTTGAAAAGGAGCGGGATATCCTCGACGTCTGGTTCGAATCCGGCGTGAGCTATGCGGCGGTGCTGAAGCCGAGGCACTGGTGGCCGGCGGATCTCTATCTGGAAGGCTCGGACCAGCACCGGGGATGGTTCCACAGTGCGCTGCTCGCGGGGGTGACGACCGACCGGCGTGCGCCGTACCGTGCCGTGCTGACCCACGGGTTCGTCGTGGACGGGCAGGGCAAAAAAATGTCCAAGTCGGCCGGCAACGTGGTGGCGCCGCAGGACGTCATCAAGCAATCAGGCGCGGAAATCCTCCGCCTCTGGGTGGCGGCGCAGGATTACCGGGAAGATCTCAGGATTTCACAGGAGATCCTGAACCATCTGGTCGAAGCCTATCGCAAGATCCGCAACACGGCCCGCTTCCTGCTGAGCAACCTCTATGATTTCGACCCGACCAAAGATCGGGTGCCCTACGAACGGCTGACCGAATTGGATCGCTGGGCGTTGCTCCGGCTGGGCGAGCTGATCCCGCGCGTGCGGCAATCCTATGAGGACTGCGAATTTCACGCCATCTTCCATTTGCTCAACAACTTTTGCTCGGTGGACTTGAGCGCGACCTATCTCGATATTCTCAAGGATCGGCTTTACACGTTCCGGGCAGATTCGCCCGTACGCCGGGCTTCTCAGACGGTGCTCTTCGATCTCCTCGTGGCGATGACCAAGCTGATGGCGCCCATCCTCAGCTTCACATCCGAAGAGATTTGGCGCGTGCTGCGCGCCCATCTGCCCGGAGCACTGGGCGCGGACAGCGTGCATCTGGCCGCGTTTCCCGAGGTGGACCAAGTGTGGCAGGACGCCGACCTGGCGGCTCGATGGGAGAAACTGCTGCACTACCGCAGTCAGGTTCAAGGTGCGCTGGAAGCCGCCCGGCGCGACAAGCTTATCGGCTCCTCGCTGGAGGCCCATGTGCGTCTGGACGCGGATGGGGAGGTCTACCGGTTTCTCGCGCCCTACGAGAAGGATCTGGCCGCACTCTTCATCGTCTCGAAGGTCACCCTGACGCACAATTCTTCCGCCGGCACGCCGTTGACCGTGGCGGTGGAGCGGTCCACCGCGCAAAAGTGTGAGCGCTGTTGGAACTACCGGGACGCGGTGGGCTGTGACCCCGCGCATCCGACGCTGTGCGACCGATGCGTGGAGGCGATTCGGTGAAGGGGCCGGCGCTTCGCAACCTGCTGCTGGTCTCGGTGACCCTCGCGGTGATCGTCCTCGATCAGTTGACCAAGTTCCACATCATGGAAAACATGCGGCTGCATGAATCGATTCCCATCGTGCCGAATCTCTTCAGTCTCACCTACATTCGCAATCCAGGAGCGGCCTTTGGGTTTCTCGCGGGCAGCAGCAACGCGTTTCGTATGGTCTTTTTCGGTCTCACGTCGATCTTCGCCTTGGTGCTGCTCTGCACGATTCTGTATCGGATGCCTGAGCGCGACCGCCTGGGCCGGTTCAGCGTCGCAGCCATCCTGGGCGGGGCGATCGGCAATTTGATCGATCGCCTCCGTTATGGCGAGGTCATCGACTTTTTGGACGTATACATCCACAACTACCATTGGCCGGCCTTCAACGTGGCGGACTCGGCGATCACCGTGGGGGTGATCCTGCTGATCATCCACTTCGCCTTCGAAAAGAAGGAGCACCCGCCCACGGCATCCCAAGACACGTCTTCCGTCTCCACCGCCTGACCGAGGCGCTGCGCCCGTTGGCGGAGGAGACGCGGTCTGTTAGCCGAAGACCAGCAGGACGGCGATCCCCAAGGCGATTCGGTAGTAGGCGAAGACCCGCAGGGTGTGGCGCTGGACGTAGGTGAGAAACGCCGCAATGACGGCCCATGCCACCAGAAACGACACAATCATGCCGAGTCCGAGCGCCAGAAAGTCCTGATCGCTGAACGTGGCGCGGGCTTTGTAAGTCTCATACAGGGTCGCCGCGATGATCGTAGGGAGGGCCAGGAAAAACGAGTATTCCGTCGCCACCTTTCGGTCGAGGCCGGCAAGCAGGCCGCCGATGATCGTCGAGCCGGATCGGGACATGCCCGGAATCAGAGAGGCGCACTGCGCGAGACCGATCCACGCGGCCTCGCGCAGAGAGACTTGGTCGAGCGCCATCGCGCGGCCCGGCCGCGATCGAGCTTCCACAGCCAGGATGATGAAGCCGCCGAGGATCGAGGTGGCGGCGACCGTCTGCGGTGTAAAGAGATAGGTCTTGATCCAGCCGTGCGCCAGCAGCCCGGTGACGGCCGCCGGCAGGAAGGCGACGCCTAGGCCGACCAGGAACCAGGAATTGGGGTGCGCCTTGAACGAAGCCTGCCACTTCGCCGTCCGGCTGCCGTCCGGCGCGGGTGTGAGTACGGCGCGAAAGCCTTCCCGCTCCCCCCAGGCGCCAGACAACAGCCGGCCGATCTTCTCGCGTTCGAACACGATCACCGCCAAGATCGCGCCCAGTTGAATGGAGATCTCGGCGTTCGCCGCGACGTCTCCGGTAAATCCCAGGGCATGGCCCACGAGAATCAGGTGACCGGTGGAGGAGACGGGCAGGAATTCGGTCAGCCCTTCCACGATCCCGAGAATGACGGCAAGCGCCGCGCCCCATTCATTCATCTGCGTCGTCCTGTCGATCTAGACTGATCCACGTCGTTCGGCGATCATCACAGAGCATGGTGCGTCCGTCAAGCGAAGTCTCGCCGGCCTCATTCCGACGTAGGGAGAGCTACGTGCCTGCGGCCGTAAATCTGTTGACAAAGCGTAGGGGTTGGCATACACACACTACAGGGAAGTGCGAGAAGGGTGGCGCGGGTGGGGTGAGCGGAGTACAATTCCCCTACGAGCGAACAGACGAGAACGAACACGGTCATTCGTGATCGGACGACATGGGAGGGATGGCATGAAACGGGAGTGGATCGCAGTGCTGGTGGCGGGTGCGGTGTTGACGACCGGCTGTGTCTCGAGCAAGAAGTACGAAGAAGCCATGAGCGAAGCCGAGAACGCCAAGATGGAGCTGGAAAAGACCCGCCAGCAGAAGACCGCTATGGAGCAGCAGATACGGACGCTCAAGGAACTCAATGTCAAGTTCGGCAACGAAGCGCAAGCGGCGCGAGATGAATTGCAGCGCATTGAGCACGGGCGGGACAAAGAGCGGGGTGCGATCGAAAGCCGCACCAAGGAACTGGAAGATAAGGTCAAAGCCCTCACGTCGCAGAATCGCAACATGCGCCAGGAATACGAGGACGTGAAGCGCCATAACGAGACCCTCAAGTCCCTGGTGGCCCGTTATCAAAAGGAGCTCAAGGATCGCTCCGGCATGCAGGCGCCTGCCACGTTGAGCCCGAGCCGTCCTCCCTCCGCTCCGGCGCCATCGGCACCGGCCGCGGCGTCTGCCGCCATGAACATCAACAAGGTCTCGGCCAGCGACTTGGTGCTGTTCCTTGGACTGAAGAAGGAGGAGGCCGATCGAATCGTCAGCAACCGCCCGTACAAGGTGAAGGGGGAACTGGTCGCCAAGAACGTGTTGCCGAAAGAAACGTTCGACATGATCAAGGACCGGATCTCCGTCAGCCCTTAGCGGCTTCCGTGGACATCGTCCGTGAAGGGCCGCTCCTCCACATGGAGCGGCCCTTCGTGTTTTTAGGGCGTTTCGTCAACTGGTGATTCGTTCGGGCCTTCCTGCTAGAATAACCCGCGTTCTGACCAGAGGGTGGGCGAGCTCATGCGGCGCGTCGGGTTGATCCTCGCAGTCCTGGCGATCGGCTTGACGATCGGCGGGTACGTGTTTTTCAACGGCGAGCGGAAGCCACCTCTCCGCTATCGAACGGCTCCGGTCGACCGGGGTCCTGTCGTGTCCGTCGTGAGCGCGACCGGCACGATAAATCCCGTCGTGTCCGTGCAGGTCGGCACGCAAGTCTCCGGCATGATCAAGAGCCTCCATGCCGATTTCAATTCACGCGTGAAAGCGGGCGAAACGGTCGCGGTCATCGATCCTGAGCCGTTCCGCGCGCGGCGCGATCAGGCGGCAAGCAATCTGGAAATGGCGCGATCGAACGTCGCGCGTGCCAAGGTGGACCTGGCCCAGCGCAAGCGCGAGCTGGACCGAGTCAAAAAATTGGTCGCGCAGGAATTCGTTTCGCAAAACGACGTGGATGTAGCGGTGACAAATTATCAGAGCGCGGAGGCGCAGGTCCGAGTCGCAGAGGCGCAAGTCAAGCAGGCGGAAGCCGCCCTGAACAGCGCGAAACTCGATCTGAAGTACACCGTGATTCGTTCGCCGGTTGACGGCATCGTGGTGGCCCGCAACGTGGAAGTCGGCCAAACCGTCGCGGCCAGCTTTGCGACGCCAAATCTCTTCCTGATCGCCCTCGATTTGACCAAAATGCAGGTGGATACGAACGTGAGCGAGTCGGATATCGGGGGGATCACCGAGGGGAAGGAAGCCACCTTTACGGTGGATGCGTATCCCGGCACGAGGTTTTCCGGATCCATCCGGCAAGTCCGCCTGGCGCCGATCAATGTGCAAAACGTCGTGACCTACAACGTGGTGGTCGCCGTCGACAACCAAGACCTCCGGCTCAAGCCCGGGATGACCGCCAACGTCTCCATCATCGTGGCCCAGCGGGATCAGGCGCTGAAGCTGCCCAATGCCGCGCTGCGCTTTACCCCGCCTCCTTCGGCTGACATCGTGCGGGGGGAAGCGACACCGGCAGCAGCCCGGCACGGCGGTCCTGTCGCGGACGTCGCGGAGGGCCATGGAACTGGCCAGACGAAACAGGTTTGGAGGCTCACCCCCGGCGGCGAACTGGAACCGTTGGCTCTCCAGGTGGGGATTTCGGACGGGGTGGCGACAGAAGTGCTGTCCGGTCCTCTCAGCGAGGGCGATCATGTCGTCGTCGGGATCGACACGTCGCGCGCAGAAAGGCGATCGAGCGATCTTCCACCCGGCTTCGGCGTCGGCCAGCGCCGCAGCCGCGACCGAGGTCTTTGAGCGGGCGGCTCGGACCCACGCGAGGGCTGCGGTATGGTGCCGTTGATCCGTTGTGAAAACCTCTGGAAGATCTATCGGCTCGGCGATGTGGAGGTGCAGGCCCTTCGCGGACTGGATCTCAGCATCGACCCGGGGGAATTCGTCGCCGTCATGGGCGCCAGCGGATCGGGCAAATCCACGCTCATGAACATCCTCGGGTGTCTGGATCAGCCCACCAAAGGCCGTTACTGGCTGAGCGGTACGGACGTGGCCGCGCTGAAGCCGGACCAACTCGCCGAGATCCGAAACCAGCAGATCGGCTTTGTGTTTCAGAGCTTCAACCTCATTCCGCGCACGAGCGCGTTGGAGAACGCGCAATTACCCTTGTTCTATCGAGGGATGTCGTTGCGTGACCAACGCGCGCTCGCCATGGCCGCACTGGCGCGCGTCGGCCTGCAGGGCCGTGAAGAGCATCACCCGACGCAGCTGTCCGGGGGACAGCAGCAACGGGTCGCGATTGCGCGGGCGCTGGTCACGGCTCCCTCCTTGCTGCTCGCCGACGAGCCGACCGGCAACCTCGACACCCAATCGAGCCGGGAGATCATGGCCATCCTGGATGGCCTGAACAAGGAACAAGGCATCACGGTCATTCTCGTGACGCACGAACCCGACATTGCGGCGTACGCCTCGCGCGAGATTATGATCAAGGACGGCTGTGTCCTGTCCGACCGCCGCACCAAGGCGGCCGCTTCGCTGCTGCCCGCCGAGGTCTAATGCCCGCCTTCATCCTGCTCACCGTGCTGACCGCCCTCCGCGTGCTCGGACGCAATCGCTTGAGGGCGGGCTTGACGATGCTCGGCATCGTGATCGGCGTCGGAGCCGTGATCGCGATGGTGAGCATCGGGGAAGGCGCCAAGGCAGCGGTTGCGCACCGTGTTGCGAGCATGGGGACCAACGTGATCATCGTTCTGCCGGGCGCAACCACGGTCGGCGGAGTTCGCGGCGGGCAGGGTGGGGCCGTCACCCTCACCGTCGCGGATGGATTGGATCTGAAGAAACGCATTCCCTTGCTGCGCGACACCGGGTGGGCCAAGCGGGATGTCATGCAAATCGTCAACGGCAACCGAAACTGGAACGGGCCGGTCAACGGCATTTCGCCGAGCTACCTGGCGATACGCGACTGGTCGTTCGTCAGCGGAGGGCCGTTCACGCAGGCCGATGTCGACGCCGCGGCTCGGGTGGCGCTGATCGGGCAGACCGTGGTGGAGAATCTGTTCGAAGCCGGTGAGGAGCCGGTGGGCTCGGTGATCAGGATCAAGAACGTGCCCTTTCGCGTCATCGGAGTGTTGGCGCCGAAGGGACAATCTGCCCAGGGATCGGATCAGGACGACATCATCTTCATCCCGTTCAGCACGGCGGAGCGCAAGGTGTTCGGCACGCTGTTCCTCGGCTCGGTGGCGGCCCTCTTCGCATCCGCTGAGCGGCTGGAAGACTTGGGCCCGGCGGTGGCGCAGATTCGCGAGACGCTGCGCGCTCGCCACCGGCTGCAGCCCGACCAGGAGGACGACTTTACCATTCGCACCCAGGTCGACATCGGCAAGGTGCAGGAAGGCACCAGCCACACGCTTACGGTCATGCTCTTTGCCATCGCGTCCGTCTCCCTGCTGGTGGGCGGGATCGGAATCATGAACATTCTGCTGGTGTCGGTGACGGAGCGGACCCGGGAGATCGGCGTGCGCATGGCGGTCGGCGCGAAGCGGCGCCACATCCTGATCCAGTTTCTGATCGAAGCCATGACGCTGAGCCTGGTGGGCGGCTGTATCGGCATCCTGCTCGGGATCGTGGGGGCGCGGCTGACCACGGTCATTGCAGGCTGGCCCACGATCATTTCCCCGCAGACGGTCGCGACGGCCTTTGTCTTTTCCGTGGCCGTCGGCCTGTTTTTCGGCTTGTATCCCGCGAACAAGGCGTCGCGGTTGAATCCCATTGACGCGCTGAGGTACGAATAGCCATCTAGCTCGGAGACTCGGATGGCGTTCCCGAGGTCCACCTGCTACACGCTGCTCTGGTGCGGCATCGGATCCGTGCTGCGGCTCCTTCCCCGTCAACGCGTGAGATTGGCCTCGTCCCTCCTTGCCTTGGCGCTCGCTGTGGCCACCGTCACCGTCATGATCAGTATCGGAGCCGGCGCGTTGCAGACGGTTCGAGATCAGGTGGCCGCAGAGGGCATCAACATTCTCTATGTCCTACCGAAACCGCGCCTGATCAGTGGGGTGCGCACGTCGAAGACCAGCGGCTCGCTCACGGTGGAGGATGCCCTCGACCTGAAACGGTCCATTCCCGAGGTGAGGGAGACGTGCTGGTGGCGCCAGGATCCCACCCAACTTGTGCATGGGCACGAGAACTGGATGGCGCGCGTCCTGTCGATCTCCCCAGGCTGTCAATCAGTCAAAGGCTGGCTGCCCATCGCTGGCCGGGAGATCACAGACCTCGACTTTGAGCGCAGCCGGCAGGTGGCTCTCCTTGGCCATACCGTCGTGCGACGGCTGTTCGGCGACGCTGATCCGATCGGGTCCACGATCCGGATCAGGCATGTACCCTTCTCGATCATTGGCGTGCTGGAGGAGAAAGGTGTCGCTCCCGGTGGCTATGACCAGGACGACATCGTGCTGATTCCCTATTCCACCGCACGACACAAGGTGCTCGGCAAAAACGAATCTCACGTTGAAGTGATCGCGGCTGCGACCTATGGGCGTGAAGAGCTTCCTGAAGCCGCCGCATCCGTCACGTCTCTTCTTCGGGCGCGGCATCGGCTGCAGCCAGCCGATCCGGACGATATTCTGGTCCGGACTCAGTTGGAGGTCGAACACTTCTACGAGGAGGCTGGCGCCACGTTTGGGCAATTACTCGTGATGCTTGCGGCCATTTCTTTGCTCGTGGGCGGGATCGGGATCATGAACATTCTGCTGGTGTCGGTGACGGAGCGGACCCGGGAGATCGGCGTGCGCATGGCGGTCGGCGCGAAGCGGCGCCACATCCTGATCCAGTTTCTGATCGAAGCCATGACGCTGAGCCTGGTGGGCGGCTGTATCGGCATCCTGCTCGGGATCGTGGGGGCGCGGCTGACCACGGTCATTGCAGGCTGGCCCACGATCATTTCCCCGCAGACGGTCGCGACGGCCTTTGTCTTTTCCGTGGCCGTCGGCCTGTTTTTCGGCTTGTACCCCGCGAACAAGGCGTCGCGGTTGAATCCCATTGATGCGCTGCGATACGAGTAGCCCTGCCGCAGTGTCCCCTCTTAGGCCGACCGAGCAGGTTGGGACGGAAGGGACGCCAGGTTTCCTTCAAGGACTGTTTCGATGAAGCGGGTCGGCGACCGGCCGTCCTGTTCCGCTAAATCCACCACCGTCGGCGTGCCGAGGGGCGCGCCGGCGGCGTCGTGCGTGATGGCGACGACCGGCTGATGCAGTTTCGTCTGGTTCAATGCCATGACGACAGCCCGCTCTCCCGTGTTCAAGCGGACTTCACTGTGCACATGGAAAATCCCGACGACCTTGATCAGCCTCGAGACGACGCTGAGATCCAATGCGCCGTCTTGTGCTTCCTGGTAGAGGCGCTGCAGCGTTTGGTGAGGGGCCAGCGGGGAGGCCCCACCGAATCCAGTAAGGAATTCGTCATATTTGTCGGCCAGCATCAGAATGCGTGTCTGGATGGAGGTAAATTCGCCTCGAGTCTCAGCGGGGTATCCGCTGCCGTCCAGGTAGGCGTGATGTTCGGCGATCAGGTGGAGCACGATCGTGTCGAACCCGCCTCGCTCCTCCAGCATAAGCAGGCTGCGCCGTGGATGCGTTTGAAACTCCTTCTGCTCGGCCGCCGAAAGGGGTGGTGAGGTCACACGGGACCGGCGGACGATTCCGCTCTGGATCTGGAGCAACCCGATGTCGTGGAGTAGCGCGGCCGTGGCAAGGTGGTGCAGCTCGAGCGGATTCATTCCAAAGGCCTGTCCCAGCACCAGCGCAATGGTGCTCACGGAGAGCGCGTGCCGGCTGAGCGTGGAGTCGCCGTTGCCGTTTTGCGTCAAGGCCATGAAGATGGCGGACGCGGAGAGCGTTCGTGCGGCGATGAGTATTTCCCGCGCTGCGATGGCGGTCTCTTCCGGATCGACGGTTCCGCGCTCCGCGATACCGGCAAACACGCCCTCGACCGCTTGCTCCAATTGCTGCCGTGCCAGTTTGGCTTGCGCATACTCTTCGTTCAGCTGGGCCAACGATTTGAGCCGAGGAGCAGAAGCGGTGACCAGGCCGGTAGAGGGGGCGTCTCGTTTTTTCTCAGTCTCAGAACCGCTTCGCCCCTCCGCCTGCAGAGAGCTGGACGCGATATGCACCGTCTTGATCCCGGCCCGGACGAGCTTCTCGATTTGCGCTGGATTCTGGACCACGAAGGAATGGCGCAGGAACGGCGAGCGGATCCAGGACACGTCCAGCTTCACGACGTGCATCCCGATTTGCAACTCGTAGACCGGTATGCGGGCGGTCTGCATGGCTCCTGGGCGACAGGGAAGACACTCGTCAACGTATCGGCCCGGGCCGGGAAAAACTGAAGTCGCTAGCGGACGGTGTCGGCCGCGCCGGTGGCGGATAACCGGACTTCGATGCGGGGGCGAACCTTATCAAGATCTTTGAACAGGTGTGTCTCCACGATCCGGTTGTCGTTCAGCGCCAGCCCTTCGCACAGCGCATCTTGCGCGATCTTCAGCCCGCCGTCCACGTCCCGCCTGAGAGCGGACGTAAAAAAGAATCGAATCGAGAGCGACAACGGATTCGACTGAAGCCTGCGGAGAAGATCTTGACGATAGGGGGACTGGGCGAGCGCCAGCCAGACGTGCTCGCTGACAGTGGCCTTGTAGGCCCGGCCGACAGAGGACAACAGCCGACGGCCGTTTACGGTGGCATACTGATGGTTGATGCTGGGGGGGACCGGCAGGGTGATGGCGAGGGTATCGGCCGTCACGGTGGCGGACGGTGGAACTGGGCGGTCGGCCCGCACAGGACGCTTTCGAAAGGCGGTCTGTTTCAGGATGGCCAGTTGTTCCGTGGGGGCTCCATTGGCACGCTCTGCGGAGGCGGCGGAGGCATCAGAGGTCCGATAGGAGGTGACCCGCACCGTGCGGTGCGCTCTCCGAGGCCTGCGACCACGCGGGAGGGACATGAAGCGGACTTACAGGAGGTTCAAGATTTTGGCCATGTTCTGCTCGTAGCGGTCTTCAGAACGGGCCAAATACCGCCGCCATTCACTGGGATTCCAGATCTCCATCCGATGATACAGGCCCACCAGGATGATCTCCTGGTCTTCGTCGACCGGAACCATCTTACGGAGGCGGCCGGGGATGAGGATACGCCCGGTTTTGTCAAGGTCGGAGGTGCCAGCTTCGGAGACGACGTGGTGCATGAACAGCCGGCTTTGATCCTCATCCAGCGACGCGCGCGTGCGTTCAAGCACCTTCTCCCATTCCTTGGTGGAATAAATCAGCAGTGATTGTTCCGGCCCCTTGAGGAATACCACCGCCTGCCCATCGGCCTCAATCTGTTCACGCATCGGGGAAGGGACGATGAAACGGCCCTTCTCGTCGACTTTGCAGAGGTATTCGCCGGCGAACATCGACATTCTAGGTTAGGAGTTGACGGCGGGCCTGGTGCGCTCGCGGATCCACTGTTCCAGATCCGAGCGGACGAACCGCCATTCCTTGCCAAGCTTGAACGCGGGAATCTGTCGGCTCCGCAAATACCGATAGAGCGTACGCGGAGTGATTTTGAGATAGCGGCAGGTTTCCTCGACAGTCATCAATTCGCTCTTCTGAGCCGCTGCCATCCCGCCACCTGTCTTCGCTGTCCATCAAGGGTTCAGACTCCCACTTATGGAGGTGATTGTAGGGAAGAGGATGAAAATGTCAAGGGAAAGTATATGACAATGCCTGTCATACTGTGTCGTTGTCTGAACTTGCCTCCTCTCCTTCCGCACCCGGCTCCATGAGCGACTCCACATCTTCGCCGAGGTCTTCCCCCATGGCATCGCCCATTTTCTTCATAAAGCGGGCGACGCTCTGCGGATCGCTGTCATCAATGTCGCCCAGCTGGCCCGGATCCGCCAACGATTCCAGTCGAGCTTCTTCCGATTTTGGAGCGGAGAAACGAGACAGCAGACGTTCGACGTTGGGACTGCCGCAATGACGGCAGGCTACGGACGAGGCATTCTGAGGATTTAAGACGAGCAAGGCGCTGCGCTTGCGGCACTGCCGGCACAGGTACTCGTAAATAGGCATGCTTCAACCTCCCAGTGCACTCCACGCCGGCTCGAGGTGCCGGGCTCGAATGCGGTCTGGAACCAGGTGGCTCTCCACGGTCCGCGCCAGGGTGAGGGCAAACACCTCGGTGGAACCGGCCTGCAAGAGCGCGTTGGCGCACTCGTTCATCGTGGCGCCGGTGGTGAACACGTCATCCACAAGGAGAATCCGCTTCCCTACAACGGCGACCGATTCCGTTACGGCAAAGGCGCCGCGCAAGTTCTTCAATCGCTCCTTCCGGGAGAGAGAGGTTTGCGGAACCGAAGGCGCCAGGCGCACGAGCGCGCTGCAGGACAGCGGCAGCCGCAAGTGCCTGGCGATCCGGTCGGCAAGCAACAGCGATTGGTTGAACTCGCGTGCCCGCAAGCGATCGGGATGCAGGGGAATCGGGACGACGAGGTCGACGCGATCGCGTGGCGGGAGATGCTCGACCATGAGTCGGTGCAAGGCCGGAACCAGCGTAATCTTGCCGCGGTATTTCAACAAGCAAATGGCGTCCTGCAAGGGAGGCGCGTACGGATACACGGTTCGGGCGCACGCAAAGGCCGGAGGATCTTCCGCGCACGCGATACAAAGGCGGCCGGGACTGTGCGAGGTCGCTGCCGGAGAGGCAAACGGCCGGTCGCAGCGCGCACAGGACGGTCCTGAAAGGGGCCGAATGCTGGTCCAGCATGCAGCGCAGAACAAGGGAACCGGATCATCCGTGAGCGCGACCCCACAGGCCGCACAGTGCGCCGGCAGCAGGAAACGCGTTCCCATCCGGAGCAAACGCGACATGGTTCTGCGGATGGTTCCTATCGTATGACTGGAATTGCCCATCAGCTCGTGTTTAGGCGATCATGTATCCCCTGTCAAGGTTGTCCGCCAGTCAAGGGATGTGTTATACGAAGGTGGGTCTTCACCGCCCCGCGCCGCTCGGATCGCCTGTCCCTCCATGGTCGCATTGCAGCAGGTTTCTAAGTATTATCGGCGTG
Source organism: Nitrospiraceae bacterium (assembly GCA_040255845.1). Lineage (GTDB taxonomy): Bacteria > Nitrospirota > Nitrospiria > Nitrospirales > Nitrospiraceae > Nitrospira_D. The sequence continues at coordinate 13,432 of JBDZVU010000029.1, forward strand.
GGGATGCCACCGTGGTCGCGTTGCACGAGGTGACGCTTCGCATCGAGCGGGGCGATTTCTGCGCGTTCGTTGGACCGAGCGGCTGTGGAAAGAGTACGCTGCTGAATCTCATCGCCGGTCTGGATACGCCGACGTCGGGCGAGATCCTGCTGGGCGGACGCTCCACCACGCGCTTGTCGAGCGGAGAATGGACCGCGCTCAGGCGTGGGATGATTGGGATCGTCTTCCAAGCCTTTCATTTGGTGCCTGGGCTGACTGCCCAGGAAAACGTCATGCTTCCGCTGCTCCTGCGTGGTGACCGGGACACGCGCGTGGCGGCCCGCGTCGACGAGGTGTTAGAGATGGTCGGGATGCAGCATCGCCGGTATCATCGGCCCGGCGAGCTTTCTGGCGGGGAACAGCAGCGGGTGGCGATCGCTCGCGCCCTGGTGCATCACCCCTCAATGCTGCTGGCCGATGAACCCACGGGCAACCTCGATTCGCATCAAGGGACGGAGATCATGTCGCTGATTCACAGATTGGCCAAGGCCGGAGGGCAGACGGTGCTCCTCGTCACGCACAGCCCTCAAGCGGCGCAGTACGCGGATTACACCTGGCGCATGCAGGACGGCCGCATGGTCGAGCGTCTGGCACGGTCTTCGGCCCAGGTGGCCCCATGACCGAGCTCTCTACGACGATCGCCGGCGTCCGGTTTCCCTCCTGCTTCATGAATGCGGCGGGGGCGCTGTGTGTCACCCGGGAGGAATTGGCTGCGCTGGGCCGGTCGCGTTCGGCGGCGATCGTGACGAAATCCATGACGGTCGAGGCGCGCCGAGGGAATCCGGAGCCCCGGTACTTCAGCTTTCCCGGCGGCTCGATCAATTCCATGGGGCTGCCAAATCTGGGCTATGAAGCCTACGCGGAGCTGATTCCCGATCTGAAACGGCATGGGAAACCGGTTATCGCGAGCGTGGCGGGGCTGTGTGAAGACGACTTCCCTAAAATTGCGGCCCGCATCAATGCGGCCGGCCCGGACCTCATCGAGGTGAACCTCTCCTGTCCCAACATTCCCGGTAAACCACAGATCGGCTACGACGCGGAGGCCTCCGAGCGGCTGCTCAAGCGCGTGCGCAAAGTCATCACGGTGCCGATGGGCGTGAAGCTGCCGCCCTATTTCGATCCGGCGCATCATGACCTGATGGGCCAGGTGATCGGTCGTTGTGAAGTCGATTTTCTCAATCTGATTAATTCCGTCGGCAATGGGCTAGTGGTAGATGCCGAACGGGAAGCGGTGGTGATCAAGCCCAAGGGGGGGTTCGGCGGGCTCGGCGGCACGCTGATCAAACCCGTCGCGCTTGCCAACGTGCGGGCGTTCTATAAGTTCTTTGAAGGCCGCATCCCGATCATCGGCACCGGGGGAGTCATGAATGGGGTCGACGCGTTCGAACATGTGCTCTGCGGAGCCTCCGCGGTCCAGATTGGGACGGCGCTGGTGGAGGAGGGCTTGTCCGTGTTCGATCGGTTGGAGAGCGAGCTGAAGGCCGTCCTCTCGAAGAAAGGCTACCGGTCGCTCGCGGATTGTCGGGGAACCCTCAAGGAACTGTAACCCTAACGCCCGCCGAAACTGCGGGGAAGCAGCCCGTGGTGCAGCGCCTGACGCAGCAGTTGTGCGACATTCCGGACATTGAGCCGACGCATCAAATTGAAGCGGTGGACTTCCACGGTCCGAACGCTGATGGCCAGCGCCTCACCGATTTCCCGGTTGGTATGGCCCATGGCCACCAGCTTTAGGATCTCCCGCTGTCGGGGGGTCAGGTGCAGCGTGGTTTTGTGGTTGTGCTCGATCTGAAGCGCCGTATTGCCTCTGCTTCTCGCCATGCAGTGCTCCTCTTCCTCGTTCCCGGAGAGTCTAGCAAAGGAAGGAAAGTGTGTAAACGAAAGTACCGATATGTGCACCGCAGCGCTTCGAGAGCCGTACTTTCCGGCCGCCGTGCTTTGATCTGCGGCCGCTTGAGCGCCCCGACCACCCTCTAAGATGCCGGCTTTCCTAACAGTCTTTCGGCTCCTCGTGACGGCGCATGTGACGGAGCATCCGCTGCGGACGCTGCTGACCGTGATCGGGGTGGCCCTGGGGGTGTCTGCCTCAGTCGCGGTGAGGACCGCCAATCTCGACGTGCTCCAATCGTTCGAGCAAGCGGTCCTCACCGTGGCCGGTCCCACGACGCTCGAGATCTCCGGCGGGGATGTGGGGGTGAACGAAGACCTGATCGTCTTCGTTCGCGGCGCCCCTGGTGTGGTCTCAGCTTCGCCGGTCATCCTGCAAGTCGCCCGCCGGTTGGGCGAGGCGGCTGCCGAGCAGGTCGTTCAGGTTCTGGGCTTGGATGTGCTGGCTGAGTTCGAGAGCCGCGGCATCCGCCTGAAAGCCGACAGAACGGAGCAGGATCTGGGATGGCTCTTGACCCCGAACCGTATCTTCATTGGCCGAGAGGTGGCCGCGCAATGGGACGCGGCTACCGGCGATGAACTCACCCTCCAGCTCGGTCCGCGCCGGACGACCGTTGTCGTGGCGGGTATCCTTGAGGAGGCCTCGAGCCGCACATCGATCTGGGATCAGTTAGCGGTGATGGATATCGCGGCGGCTCAGATCGCCTTTGGCATGGTCGGGCGGCTTGACCGGATCGACGTGATCACTGAGCCTGGGGCGGATGTCACGGCGGTTGCCGACGCCATCCGCCGAGTGATGCCTCCGCATGTCACCGTCGAGCGGCCCGCGAGCCGCAGCGGCCAGGTCGAGCAGATGGTGCGCGCGTTTCGATTGAATCTCATGGTGCTAAGCTGGGTCGGCCTCCTCGTCGGGATTTTCCTTATCTACAACACGATGTCCTTTGCCGTGGCGCAGCGGCGCCGGGAGATCGGCATTTATCGTACGATCGGTATGACACAAGCCCATGTCACCGTATTGTTTCTCCTGGAGGCGGCCGCTCTCGGCGTGCTGGGCGGCTTGGTGGGAAGTCTCAGCGGGACGCTGTTGGCGCGGAAACTGGCGGTGCTGGTCGGCCGAACGATCTCCGATTTGTATGTGCCCATGGCGGCGACGGGGGCGCTCGGTCTCGGACCCGATTTTTGGGCGATGTGCGTGGAGGGCGTTGGCGTGGGCTGCGCCGTCGCGATGCTCGGAGCGCTGGGTCCGAGTCTGGATGCCGGAGGCACGGCCGCCGCTCGCGCGCTGGCGCCCGGAGATTACGAAGCGCGTCGGCAAATGCGGGCTGGCCTGCTCGGCGTCCTCGGCGCCACCTGCCTGCTTGCCGCCGGTCTACTGAGTTTCGCCGGACCGATTCGCGGTGTCCCGGTGTTCGGCTACCTTGCGACGTTTTGCGTCCTGGCTGGCCTCTCCTCTCTGGCGCCGTTCTGCATCGGCGCGCTGCGCGGGAGCGCCCTCCGGCAACGCCCTGCCAACTCTGGTTTGCAGGGCGCCGTGCGGCAGATTGCTGTCGATCATGCCGCGCGCAATCCCGGCCGGAACGGTGTCACCGTGTCCGCGCTCATGGTCGGCCTCGCCATCATGATTGGAGTGGTGGTGATGGTGCGCAGCTTCCGGCATACCGTCGAGATATGGATCAACGAAACAGTGGTGGCCGACATCGTGGTCGCCCCATCGGGGTGGCTGCGGGGATCGGAGGCCGGCACCGTCGGTCGCAGCCTTCCGCCGTCGTGGATGCCGGTGCTGACCGCGATTCCTGGCGTCTCGGGGGTCGACGAGTACCGCGATGTGCGTGTGGAGGTGGAGGGGCAGCGCCTGGCCCTCGTCTCGCGTGACCTGAAGCTGCACGCCGCTCGCAGCCGGTATCTTGTCCGCCGGGGAGAGTCCGCCGAAGCGTTGATGCGCGCGGCGGACACGGGAGGCGTGCTGGTATCCGAGGTATTGGCCACTCGGCTCGGCGTGCGCGAAGGCGACACGCTCAACGTGACGACCCCCGAGGGGAGGCGCTCGTTGCCCATCGTCGCGGTCTTCTACGATTACGCCACGGACGGGGGCAAATTGGTCATGGACCGGGCCCTGTACCGTCAGCTGTGGCGCGACGAGCTCGTCACGGTGTATCCGTTGTATTTGGAGGAAGGCGCGCCGATTGACCGCGTCAGGGCCGACATTGTCTCGGCGCTACAACGCCTCGATCCGGACCTGCAGCCGCCGCTGCTGATTCGCAATGCCGAACTCCGCCGTGAAATTCTCGAGATCTTCGATCGGACCTTTCTTCTGACCTACGTCCTGGAAGCCATTGCGGTCGTCATTGCGATGCTGGGCATCGTCAATACGCTCGTCACGTCGGTGTTGGAGCGGCGGCGTGAGTTCGCCACGCTGCGGGCCATTGGAGCGAGCGCCGCGCAGATCAGGCAGCTCGTGTTGTGGGAAGCGGCCTATCTCGGCGCGGTCGGGATTACGCTGGGGGTTGCCGGCGGGGCGGTGCTCGCGGTGCTGCTCATCAAAGTCATCAACAGACAATCGTTTGGTTGGACGATCCAGATGATTGTGCCGTTCGGCGCATTCATGCAGGCAATCGGGCTGGCAGCTGCAGCGACGTTGGTCGCGGGCTACTTCCCCGCCCGCTGGGCGGCCAAACAACCGGTGGTGGACGGACTGCGAGGAGAGTAGCGATCAAGCGGAAACGCCGGCCGGCTGCTGGTAATCCACCTCGATGGTGAACCCCATGTCGCGAATCATACCCCAAACTTCAGGGGCCGGCGCGCCGGGCGTGGTGAGGTAGCCATTCACGAAGACGGAATCGGCCGGATAGAGGGCCAGCGGTTGCAGGCTGCGCAGATTGTGCTCCCGTCCACCCGCAATTCGGATTTCGGTGCGGGGGTGGAGAAACCGGAAGAGCGACAGTACTTTAAGACAACGTTGCGGGGTCAGTGTGTCGCATCGTTCGAGCGGCGTTCCGGAGACCGGATGGAGCATGTTCAACGGGATCGAATCGGGTTTGACCTCGCGCAGAGCCATGGCGAGATCGATGATGTCCGCATCCTTTTCTCCCATCCCCACGATGCCGCCGGAGCAGATCTCGAGGCCGGCCGCTCGCGCATGCTTGATCGTCGCCAGCCGGTCCTGAAAGGTATGGGTGGTGCAGATCGAAGGGTGATAGGCCTCGCTGGTGTTCAAATTATGATTCACGCGATCCACGCCGGCTGATTTGAGCCGGACGGCTTGCTCTCCGGTCATGAGACCCAGCGAGCAGCAAATCCGGATCGGGATCTCTTGTTTGATCGCCCGCACCGCGCCCGCAATCTCGTCGATCTCTCGGTCTAGGGGGCTTCGCCCGCTGATCACAATACAAAAGCGCTGGGCTTTCGACGCGGCGGCCCGGCGTGCGCCTTCGATCATCTGCTCACGAGCCAGCAAGTTGTACCGTTCGATCGGTGCCGTGGACACCGCGGACTGGGAACAGTAGTGGCAATCTTCTTGGCAGGCGCCGCTCTTGGCGTTCTGCAGCATCTGCAGCCGAACCGTTCGGCCGAAGTACGTGCGGCGGACCTGGAAGGCTGCGTGAAGCAGCGCCAAGAGGTCCTCAACGGGCGTATCCAAGACCGCCTGGGATTCCGATGCGGTGAGCACCTCGTCGCGGAGCGCTTTGGCTGCGAATTGCATATAGTCGGTCATCGAATGTCCCTTTGGTTCCCAGGCGTGTGTGATGGAGTCGCTGAACGAGCTTGGACGATCAGGAACAGGAAAATTACACGGTTTCAAACGGAGAAGCAATGCCCTGGTAAGGAACCGTCCGGACTGAAGACACGGTGCTGTCTGTGCCACCCGTGGTCTGTTGGGCTTCGAGCCAGGGGAGAGCCGTCAGGGAGTTCCACCGACCGCAGCGCCGGCACCGTCCCGACCATTCGACCGACTCCTGTTGGCACTGCGTGCACATGTACGGCACGACGACGCGCTTCCTGAAGCTTAAGGCTTTCTTCAGCTCGACGATCGTCTGCTCAAGGTGCTGTTTCCTCAAGTACAGGTTCGCCATGATCTTGTGGTAATCGAGCAGATGATCCTGAGGGCCTTCGATAGTCGACAGCACGTCGAACGCCTCGTCGATCATTTCAAGGCGATAGTACAGTTTGCCGAGATAAAACTGGAGCACTGGATTGTGCGGATCCTGTTGTAGCGCTTCCTGGTAGACGCGGATGATCTCACTCGGCTCGCCTTGATCGAGAAAGAGCTCTTCCAACCGGTGAAGGATGATGACGCTGCGAGTGCGGGCATACACCTTCTTCAGGATTTCGACCGCCTCCTTCGTCTTTCCCTCGTGGATCAGAATCTCGCCCATGCCGATGTAAGCCGGTAGGAAGCTGCGGTCCTTCTTGATCGCGCCACGGAAGTATCGCCGCGCCTTGTCTGGATGGCCGCGCTCCAGAAGTTGACGGCCCACCTCGTACATGCATCCCACCAACAGCGCGGCTTCCGCCTGCTTTTCCGGTTCCGGCAGATTAGCCTTGAGCAGGCGGTGCTGGATCTCCAACGCGTCGCTCCATTTTTCGAGCCGGATGTTCAGATCCCTCCGGCGGATGAGCGCCGTCAGATTGTCCGGCTCGATTTTAAGGATTTTCTGGAGCGTCTGAAGGGCTTCTTCGTAGCGCTTCGCGCCCTCGAGGTCCTTGCTCAGTTCCAGCAGGACTTCAATGTTCCGGTCATCCACGCGATGCGCGTGTTGATGCAGCCGGATGGCTTCCGCGTAGTTCTGCTCGGAGCGATAAATGTTGCCCAGCCATAACAGCGAGTCGACGCGGTTCGGATCGATCGCGAGCGCCTTTTCAAACAGCCCGACGGCCTCCAGCGTGCGCTTAGACATGAACGCGTGCGTACCCTCGCGATGCAGGGCGTCGACCTTTTCCTTGCGCCGGACGAGGCGGTTGCTTCTCCAATTCAGGATTACATAGGCGGTTTGCTGCATGCCGACGACCAGGGTGACGATGACGGCCCCGACCGCCATGGAGACGAGCACCAGCGTCACCGGACTCAATTCGAACTCAACGGACGAACTGGTCCGTATGGTGACCATGCCGGGATTCAACTCGCGGAAATAGCTGTAGATGAAGACGCCGGCACTGACGAGGAAAATAGTGAGCAGCAGCCTCAGCATGGCTCACCCCGATTTACGGGCTTTGGCTGGCCGGACGGTGACGCGCTTGGTGGGGCGAACAGGGACGGGGGCCCGGTCGGGGATTGGCACCTGCTTCGCATCGCTCCAGAGCCGCTCCAGAGCATAATGCGCCCGTGCAGTCTGATGAAAGACATGGGCGACGACGTCGCCGAAGTCAAGCAAGACCCACTGCCCGGACGACGTGCCTTCGATGCTCAAAGGCCGTTCACCGGCTCGGGACAGGATCATGTCGATGTGATCTGCGATGGCCCGTGTTTGGCGATCCGATTCCGCGGAGCCGATGACCAGGTAATCGGCGACGGAAGTCAGCGGCGCCACATGGAGGACCTGAACATCAAGGGCTTTCTTGTCGAGCATCGCCCTCCCGATGGCAAGGGCGGTCGCCTTGGATGTGCGTGCGATCGGGGTCCTCCTGATACAGACGATGATGAAGTATATAGGATTCAACCTGGGGCGGCAACAGATTTGCCAGCGGTTCGGCGTGACGGATTCGTCGGCGGATGTCGGAGGCGGAGATGGGGCAGGGCGGGAGCGCCAAACAAATGAGCCCGGGCCCCCCTGGGATGGCAATGTCTAGTCGCGTCCTCCGTCCGGTATCGAGCTCTTCCAGGAGGGGAAGCGCCAGTGCGGGCAGGAGGTTTACGCGGGACAGCGAGCGGTACGATTCTCCGGGCCTCGAGATGACCACGAAGCGGCAGAGCTGCAGCAGCGTCTCGGGCTCTCTCCACGAGGGAAGGTCTAGAAACGCATCCAAACCGATCAGAAAGTGCAAGGCGGCGGACGTGCCATACTCCTGCCGAAGCGAGCGGACGGTGTCGATCGAGTACGACTTGCCGGGACGCTTGACCTCGATGTCTGAGACGCTGAATGACTCGATGCCGTCAATGGCCAAACGAACCATGTCCAGGCGAGCGGCGGCCGGCGCGAGACCGGCATCGCTCTTGTGCGGTGGCGTCCCGGTGGGAATGAACAGGATACGATCCAACTGAAGGGCATCCCGCGTGGCCTTGGCAATGGCGAGGTGTCCGTAATGAACGGGGTTGAAGCTGCCGCCGAAGAGGCCGAGGGCCAAGGAAGGGGCGGGGTGTCGATCGGGAGGGAAGTCGGGAGCTGCCATGCCGCCTCGCTGCGTTAGAGGACGACCAAGTTGTCCCGATGAATCACTTCCTCGTACTCCTGAGGACCTAGGCGCTGCTGAATTTCCTGCGTCTTCAAACCTTTGACCCGCGCCAGCACTTCGGATGAAAAGTTCACGAGCCCTTTTGCGAATTCTTTCCCGTCCGCGTCAAGGCAGCTCACCGGGTCGCCGGCATCGAACTGACCCGTCACCGCCGTGATACCGGAAGCTAACAGGCTCTTGCCGCGCCGGGCCAGAGCATCCACCGCTCCCTGGTCCAGTTGGAGCTGCCCCCGAGGGCGCAGGGTGAAGGCGATCCAGTGCTTGCGGCTCGTCAGCCGCCGCTCTCGGGCCAGGAACAGACTGCCCCCCTCGCCGCCTGCCAGCACGGAGGGAAGCAAGCCCGCGCGTTCGCCGTTGATGATCAGCGTGGGGACGCCGTACTCACCCACTTTCTTGGCGGCCCGGACCTTGGTCGCCATGCCGCCGGTACCCTCGAACGTGCTGGAGACGCCGGCCCGTCGCTCTACGTCCTGGGTGATCTCCTCGATCAGCGGGATGAGGGTCGCGGCCGGATTCTTTCGCGGATCTTCGGTGTAGAGGCCGTCGACGTCGGACAGGATGACCAGGAGATCGGCATCCACCAAATGGGCCACTTCGCTCGCCAGCGTATCGTTATCGCCCACTCGGATCTCTTCAACGGCCACCGTGTCGTTTTCATTGATGATAGGGAGAATGCCGAACCCGATCAGGGCCGTGAGCGTGTAGCGGGCGTTCAGGAAGCGCCGCCGATCCGCCAAGTCTTGGTGGGTCAACAGCACCTGGGCGACCTGAATCCCCAGCGGTTCGAAGGCCTTTTCGTACGCCCACATCAGCCGGCTTTGGCCCACGGCAGCCGCCGCCTGTTTGACCGGCAGCGTTTTGGGATGCTCCTTCAACGCAAGCTTCTTGATCCCCGATACAATGGCGCCTGACGATACGACCAGCACGACGCGGCCGTTCTTCCGGAGCGCGGCCAATTCTTCGGCCAATCGTTCGATCTGTTCCGGGCGCAGCCCCGTTGCGCGGGAAGCAATCAGGCTGCTGCCGATCTTGACGACGATGCGCTTGGCGTGCGTCAGGATTTCGCTTCGCATGGGGTCTTTCGGAGGGCCTCCACCTGCTTGCCGACGAAGCTGACGAGCTCGTCGAGACCTTCCCGTGTCGCCGCCGACACCGGAAAGCAGCGGAACCTCCGACGTCGGCAATAGGATTGCAGCTGCGCGAGCCGGTCGCTTTTCCCGCTGATGTCGATTTTAGTCGCGACCACGGCGAAGGGTCGGTCGGTGAGCGTCGCGTCGTAGGCGGCAAGTTCCTGTCGCATGATTTCAAAGCTGACCACCGGTTCGTCGGGGGCCCATTCCGATACGTCCACGAGGTGCAGGAGAAAGGCCGTGCGCTCGATGTGGCGGAGAAACTGAAGCCCCAACCCTTTGCCTTCGTGAGCCCCTTCGATCAGGCCCGGAATGTCGGCGACCACGAAGCTGCGGTGGGAACCCCACTGAACGACTCCGAGATTCGGAATGAGCGTGGTAAAAGGGTAGTCGGCGATCTTGGGCCGGGCGGCCGATACCGCGGCGATCAAGGTGGACTTGCCTGCATTCGGATATCCGACGAGGCCGACGTCCGCCAGCAGTTTCAATTCCAGCCGAAGCGCCCGCTCTTCTCCCGGCGTCCCATGTTCGAATCGGGTCGGGACCCGGTTGGTGGAGGTGGCGAAGTGGCTGTTCCCGCGCCCCCCGCGACCTCCATGGGCGATCACGACCGTCTGGCCGTCGGCGACAAGGTCGGCCAACACATCGCCACTGGGCTCCTCGTAAATGACTGTCCCGACCGGCACGGTGACGATCGTGTCTCTTCCTCGGCGGCCCGTGCAGTTGGACCCGCCTCCTGGCCGGCCGTCTTCTGCCTCGTAATGCTTTTGGTAGCGCAAATCCAGCAACGTGGTGAGCCGGTGGGAGGCGGTAAAGACGACGTTGCCGCCGTTGCCCCCGTCTCCGCCGTCGGGGCCTCCTCGGGGCACAAACATCTCCCTGCGGAAACTACAGACACCGTCCCCGCCGCGACCGGCCTTGACCGCTATCCGGACTTCATCAACAAACATAGCGCTGACGCATCAATTGTTTAGACAGGGCGGAGTATATCGTATCCACCCTCCCGAGCGGGAGGGTGGAAATGAAACGTCGAGGTGATCGGGGCGGAAACCGAGAACAGGAGGGCTAGGACTGGGCAGGAGCCGGGTAGACGCTGACCTTGCGTCTCGCTCGTCCCCCTTCGAATTTCACCACGCCGGTCACGCGCGCAAAGAGCGTGTGGTCTCGGCCGAGATCGACGTTGAATCCAGGGAAAAATTTCGTTCCGCGTTGGCGGACAATGATGCTCCCTGCCTTGACCGTCTCTCCGCCGTAGGCTTTCACGCCCAAGTACTGCGGATTGCTGTCGCGACCGTTCCGTGAGGAGCCGCCGCCTTTATTAGTTGCCATGGTTCCCTTCCCTCGTGTGTTAAGCGGTTGCGATGCCGGTGATGCGGAGTTGCGTGAAGCCCTGCCGGTGGCCGCGCGTCCGACGATAGTTCTTGCGGCGCTTTTTCTTGAAGACCGTGATGGATCGGGTGCGGCCCTGGCGCACGATTTCCGCCGTGACCCTGGCGCCCGTCACCAAGGGGCGGCCGATAAGCACGCCGCCGTCCCCGTGCACGAGCCGGACTTGATCGAGCGCAACGGTGCTGCCAACATCCCCGGCCAGACTCTCCACTTGAATGGTGGAACCGTTTTCTACTCGGTACTGCTTTCCGCCTGTTTCGATGATCGCGTACATATCCATTCCTCCAACGGAACGCGTCATTTAACATGGTGCGCGAGAGGGTGTCAAGGGAGTGCAGCTTCCAGGGACGCTGCATTCCCCTCTTTTGGGGGCTAGGATGGCGCCGGGCGTTCGCGTATCGTCGATCAAAATCGGAGCGGACTTCAGGAGTGCCGCGGCGGACCAACCGATGCGCCAGCCTAGCAAGTTTGTCATTCGCACCTACCACCGAATCCCGGTTCGGTGTCTGTTCTACTACATGGGAGACGAATTCCTGGGCAAGGGGACGGTCATGAACCTCTCTCGAAACGGATTCCGTGTGTTGGGAGACCATCAAGTCGTCCCAGGCATGGAACTGGTCGCCCGTCTTTCATTACCCGATCGGGATGAGCCGGTGGAAATTCAGCGTGTCGCCGTGCGTTGGGTGCGCGGCCTGCTGTTCGGGGCCAAGATCATCAAAATGGGTCCGGACGGCGAAGAACGTGTCGGTAATTTCCTCAGTTCCCGCCTGCGCGCCTACTGCTCTTCGTCATAACAGACGCTCTCCTTTCGTCATTGTTCCCACGACAGCGCCGGTCCGTTGCTTGACGCTTTTCGATCGGCACGGTTATAGTTCTGGACAATTAAAGTAATGATGTGAGAGGCGCGGATCGCGCAAGGAGTCGTTCGCATGCTCGAACCGGTCGACAAGATCTGGATGGATGGGCAGTTCGTGCCGTGGCGAGATGCCAACGTCCATATCCTGACGCATTCGCTCCATTACGGGTTGGCCGCCTTTGAAGGAATACGGTGCTACAGAGGTGTCTCGGGTTCCTCGATTTTTCGATTGCGGGAGCACGTGGATCGCCTGTTCGAGTCGGCTCACATCGGCATGATGGAGATGCCCTTTGACCGCAAGCAGATCGCTGAGGCCGTCGTCGAGACCGTCCGGGTCAATCGTCTCGATGCCTGCTACATCAGGCCCCTCGTCTATATCGGATACGGCGCCATGGGCGTGCATCCCGGCGACAACCCGATCCGGGTTGCCATCGCCGCCTGGAGGTGGGGCGCTTATCTTGGCGACGAGGCGCTGGCCAACGGCATACGGGCCAGGGTGTCCTCGTTCACCCGGCATCACGTCAACGTGTCGATGACCCGAGGCAAAATATCGGGCTACTATGTCAACTCAATCCTTGCGAAACGGGAAGCCAAGGCGGACGGCTATGACGAAGCAATCTTGCTGGACCCGGAAGGCTACGTGTCGGAGGGAACGGGGGAGAACATTTTCATCGTCCGGCGCGGCATCCTGAAAACTACCCCGTTGACCTCCATCCTGGAGGGGATCACCAGGAACTCGGTCATCGAATTGGCTAAAGAACGAAAGATCCCGGTCGTGGAGGAGCGGTTTACGCGCGACGAAATGTATGTCGCCGATGAGGTGTTCGTGACCGGAACCGCAGCGGAGCTGACTCCTGTACGAGAGATTGACAACCGCCGCATCGGCACCGGAAAGCCGGGGCCCATTACCCTCGCCCTTCAAAAGGCCTTTTTCGCGATCGTACGGGGAGAAGATCCCACGCATGCCGCGTGGCTCACCCGCGTCTAGCCGCGCATGCTCGACACGGCTTTGGCGGCGCTAGTGACCAGCGGGAGAGGACTCTCCGGCGGGGTGGGAGTCGGTTTTCGGTTGGTCCCCTGACGCAGCCGGGGCTGCGGGGGCGGATTTCTGGTTGAGATCAATGACCGTGGAGGAGAAGTTCCGTTCCTTGGCCAGGATGGCAAGACTCAATGACGTGACCATGAAGACTGTCGCAACGACGACGGTGAACTTGCTCAGGAAGTTGGCCGGGCCACGGCTGCCGAAGACTGTCTGACTGGAACCGCCGAACGCCGCTCCGATCTCCGCGCCCTTTCCCGACTGCAGAAGAATCGCGCCGATCATGAGGAAGCACACGAACACGTGAAGAATCACCACCAGCGTATACAACATCAGCAGTTCACTCCCATCGATTCGGCAACGGTCGCGATCTTAACAAACGAATCGATTCGGAGACAAGCCCCGCCTACCAATGCGCCGTCGATTTGATCCGATTTCAAAAACGCCTCGATATTGTCCGGAGTGACGCTCCCGCCGTAGAGAATCCGTGTTCGGTCGCTGCAGGTGCGGGACCACGCTGAGCTGAGATGCCGGCGGATGGTCCGATGGGCCGCTTCGGCGATATCCGGCGTCGCGGGCCGACCCGTGCCGATCGCCCAAACCGGTTCGTACGCGATCGACACCGAGGTCAGGTCCTCCTCGCGCAGGCCGGTCAGCGCGCCCTGCAGCTGTCTGATCAACACAGCGTCGGTCTGATCCTGCTCTCGCTCGGCCAGCGATTCTCCGATGCAAAGGATCGGCTGAAGCCCGTGCGCCAGCGCCGCCCGAATTTTCTTCTGGATGCCGGCATCCTGTTCCCCGAACAGGGTGCGCCGTTCCGAGTGGCCGAGGATCACGAAGCGGCATCCCAGATCGCGCAGCATGGGCGCTGACACTTCGCCGGTGTAGGCGCCGTGCGCTTCCCAAAACAGGTTCTGCCCGGCGAGTTGTATCGGGGACGAGGGCGGCAGCGCGGCCCTGGCGGCCTCCAGCGCGGTAAACGGGGGCGCGATGACGAGGTCAATGGACGGCGCAGCCGGCAAGGCCTTGCCCAACTCGCCGACGAAGGCGGTCGCCTCCGATGCGGTTTTGTTCATTTTCCAGTTGCCGACGATCAGGCGTTTCCGCACGTGCGGTCCGTTGCGTGACGATGGAAGCCGTGTTAGGCTGCGCGGTCCGGCAAGGCCGCGAGGCCGGGAAGTTGCTTGCCCTCAAGGAGTTCCAGTGCCGCCCCGCCACCGGTGGAGATGAAGGAAATGTTGTCCGACTCGCCGGCGCGGTGCACCGCGAGCGCGGTTTCGCCTCCTCCCACGATGGTCAACGCGTAGGCGTTGGCGACGGCATGGGCGATAGACAGGGTGCCGCGCGCAAACGCGTCGACTTCGAACATTCCCATCGGTCCGTTCCACAGAATAGTCTTGGCGTCTTGGAGCGCCTCACTGAAGAGTTTGACGGAGGCCGGGCCGATGTCGAGGCCGTACCAACCTTTGGGGATCTCCTGGACCGGCACGATTTTGGTTTCCGCCCCGGGCTCCCGGCTCGCCGCGACGACACAGTCCACCGGCAGGTAGAATTTGACCCCGCGCGAAAAGGCGTGTTCCTCGATGCCGCGGGCGAAGTCGAGCATGTCGTTTTCGACCAAGGAGTTGCCGATTTCCAGTCCCTTCGCCTTCAGGAAGGTGAACGCCATGCCGCCGCCGATGATGACCTTGTCGACGCGCTTGCCCAGGTTTTCGATGACGCCGATCTTTCCCGAAACTTTCGCGCCGCCCAAGACCGCCACGAACGGCCGGACTGGATTTTCGACGGCTCCCTCCAGGTACTCGATCTCCTTCTTCAGGAGGGCGCCTGCGGCGGCATCCTTGATGAATTTCGTGATGCCGACCGTGGACGCATGGGCGCGGTGCGCGGCACCGAAGGCATCGTTGATGAACACATCTCCCAAGGAGGCGAGGGCTTTCGAGAAGGCGTCGTCGTTTTTTTCCTCACCGGGATGGAAGCGCAAATTTTCCAGTAGCAGCACGTCGCCGGGGTTCATCTTGGCGACGAGTTTCTCCACGGCCGGGCCGATGCAGTCGGGCGCGAAGATCACTTCTTTCCCCAGCAATCGCCCCAGGCGTTTCGCCACCGGCGCGAGGCTGAACCGCGGATCAAAGGTGCCTTTCGGCCGCCCGAGATGCGAGCAAAGAATGACTTTTGCGCCTTCGTCCACCACGCGATTGATCGTGGGGAGCGTCGAGCGTATGCGGGTGTCGTCGGTGATTTGGAGCGATTCGTCGAGCGGGACGTTGAAATCCGCGCGGATGATCACGCGCTTTCCACGGAGCTGCACATCGTCGATGGTCTTCTTGTGCAAATTCATGGAGGCTCCTTCACGTCCCGACCCAGGTGCGGGGCAGGTAGACGAGAACACTTGGCGCCGGCGATCAGGCTGCCGCCTTCTTGGCCAGGACCTTGATCAAATCGCGGACCCGGCAGGAATACCCCCATTCATTGTCGTACCAGGCCGTCACCTTCACCATGCGCTTGTCGATGACGCTGGTGAGCGGGGCATCTACCGTTGCGGAGGCATCGTCGCCTTTCTGGTCGATCGAGACGATGGGGTCTTCGGAATATTTGAGAATCCCCTTGAGGGGACCTGCCGCGGCCTTCTTGAATGCCGCATTCACGGCCGCGGCATCGCAATCCTGTTCGGTTTCGACGGTCAGGTCGACCAAGGAGACGTTGGGGGTCGGCACGCGGATTGCCATGCCGTCCAATTTGCCTTTCAACTGAGGCAATACGAGGTGCAGTGCCTTCGCCGCGCCGGTGCTGGTCGGAATCATCGACATGGCGGCCGCGCGCGCGCGCCGGAGGTCTTTGTGCGGGAGATCGAGCAGTTGCTGATCGTTGGTATAGGAATGGATGGTCGTCATGAGCCCGTGCTTGATCCCAAAGTTATCCAGGAGCACTTTCGCCACCGGGGCCAAGCAATTCGTCGTGCAGGAGGCATTGGAGACGATGTGGTGGGTCTTGGGGTCAAACTGATTCTCGTTGACGCCGAGGACGACCGTGACGTCCGGATCCTTGGCCGGAGCTGAAATGATGACGAGTTTGGCACCGGCGGACAGATGCTTTCCGGCCCCCTCCCGGTCGGTGAACCGCCCGGTCGATTCAATGACGACGTCGACGTTCAGTGCTTTCCAGGGGAGTTCCTTGGGATCCTTGACAGCCAACACCTTGATCGGTTTGCCATCGACCAGGATTTGGTCATCCTTGGCTTCGACGGGGGACTTGAGCGTCCCGTGCACGGAGTCGTATTTCAGCAGGTACGCCAGGGTTTTGGCGTCGGTCAGGTCGTTGATGGCGACAAAATCCAATTCCGGATCGCCCAGTGACGCGCGTAGTACATTCCGTCCGATCCGCCCAAACCCGTTGATCCCAATCCGAATAGCCACAGCGAGTGTCCTCCACAGAAAAAAAACCAGCCGGTTGAACCACCGGCTGTCGTCTCGGCGATAGTAGCGATGGCCGTCTTTCGTTGTCAAGGTATCCGAATGGGGGAAGCGTGTGGAATGGGTTGTTTGTCAATCATTTACGCGAAGTGTTGTGAGGTGCCTGACAGTCGTCTTGCGTCGTTGCGCGCTGGTTGGCTAGAGTCCATCCGACGAGGATCGGGAGAGAACGGTGAGTGAATCATTGTCTGATAAAGCGGCGCAGGCGTTGGAATGGCCGAGACTTCTCGAGTTTCTGGCCGAACGCGCGCGATCGTCGGCGGGGGCCGCCCGATGCCGGAATTTGGCATTGGCGCACACGCTTTCGGACGCCACGGCGCGCCAACGCGAGACCGCCGAGATGAGGCAGTTGGCGTCAGCGGACGATCCCTTCCCCTCGGCGGTCTTTCCAGATATTCGGGAGCATGTCTTGCGGGCTTCGAAAGGCGGGATTCTAGATTCCGCGGAGTTGAGAGACTGCGCCCAGGTCATGGCCGCGATGGATGCCGTCGTCCGGTACATGGCTCCTCGGCGCCTCGAAGCGCCCGCTTTGTGGAGCGTGATCGAACCCCTGCACCGTATGGCGGGTCTCACGGAGGTGATGCGTGCAGTCGAGACCGCCATCCAGCCGGATGGCTCCATCAATGAGGCGGCGACACCCGAGCTGCGCCGGCTGACCCATCGCGCGCAGGAACTCAAGCAGGAGATGCGGCAGCGGTTGGAGCATCTTATCCATTCGCGACGGTATGAGGACGTGCTGCAAGAGGGCTATTTCGCTGAGCGCGAGGGCCGCTACGTGCTGCCCGTGAAGGCCGAGATGCGGGGGAAGATGCCCGGCATCGTGCACGATATCAGTGCGAGCGGCGCGACGGTGTTCCTCGAGCCGCGGGAACTGGTCGAGCTGAACAACTCCATCAAAGTCGCCGATCTGGAGGTCGAACGCGAGATCAGGCGAATCCTGCGCGAACTGACGCTGGCCCTCGCGGCAAAGTCGGAGGCATTGCTTGAAGGCCTGGCCATTCTAACCGAGGTCGACTGCATCCACGCCAAAGCGCTGCTGGCGCAGGACCTGAAGGCTGAGCCGGTGCCGCTGAACGAGCGCGGGCGGGTCGTGCTGAAACAGGCACGGCATCCGCTCCTCGTGCTGTTGAGACCCGATGTGGTCGCCAACGACATTGTCTTCGACGAGGGCGTGTCGGTGCTGATCATTTCCGGCCCGAACACCGGCGGGAAGACCGTGACGCTCAAGATCGTCGGGCTCTTCGCGTTGATGGTCCGAGCGGGTCTACATGTGCCCTGTGCGCCGGAGTCGGACATGGCCTTGTTCACGGATTTGTACGCGGACATCGGCGAAGCGCAGGATTTGAGCCGGGATCTGTCGAGCTTCTCTGCGCACATGACGCAAATGGTTAGGCTTCTGGCCGATGCCAGAATGCGGGGGGCGGCGCCGCCGGGCGCGCCGCGCGCGCTCGTCCTGCTGGACGAGCCGGTTACCTCGACGGATCCTCGAGAGGGGGCGGCCCTGGCCGAAGCGTTGCTGAGACGGTTGGCCGCGTTGAATATGAAAGTCGTGGCGACGACGCACTACGGCGCCTTGAAGGAACTGGCCCAGACCACCGCGGGGTTTGCCAACGCGAGCGTGGAGTTCGACGTGTCTCGATTGGCGCCGACGTATCGACTCTTCATGGGCATTCCGGGAGGCTCATCGGCTTTGGACATTGCCGCCCGTCTCGGTATGGATGACGACCTCCTGCGGGACGCACGCGCCCGTTTGGGGCAGGATGACCGCCGGCTCGATGCCGTGATAGCGGATCTGCAGGACAAGCAGCGGGAAGTGGCGAACGAGGTGGACGCGGCCCGGCGAGCAAGGATGGAGGCCGAACGGGCGGCTCGTGATGCGGAGGCGCTCCGTGCGCGTCTGGAAGAACAGGAGCGTGAGGCGCGCACCGGCATCAAGAAAAAATTGAGCGAACAGTTCCAGCGGGCACGGTCCGAGGTGCAGGCGACGGTGGATGCCTTCAAGCGCGACCAGCGACTCTCCAAGGCGAAAGAAGCCAAACAGCGGCTGCTGGAGTTGGAACAGCACGCGACCAGGGAACTGGCGCCGGTTCAGGAAACGGTTCCGGTCGACCAGTTGCATGCAGGGGAGACCGTAGAAATCACTTCTCTGGGTATGACGGGGACTTTGCTGGAAGCCCCGCGAGGAAAAAAACGAGTACGGGTGCGCGTGGGGGAAGGGGAAGTGATGGCGACGGTGGCCAACTTGGTCGGGATTCCCGGCGGCAGTAGGGAGGAACTGCCGCGCTCCGCGTCCCCGTCTCCTCCCCGACGCGTGATGATGGCGGCGGAGGCGGAAGGGCAGACGGTGGTCGACGTACGAGGGCAGGTGGCGGACGAGGCGGTGGATCACGTCGTCGCGGCGTTGGACCGCGCCGCGTTGAGCGGCGCCCCGTTTCTTCGCATCATCCACGGGCACGGCACCGGGCGGCTGAAGACGGTGCTGCGGGAATACCTGCGCGACTCGCCCTATGTCGAAGCGTTCCGCCCAGGCGACCGGGCCGAGGGTGGGGACGGCGTGACGATTGCCACGCTTCGCTAGGATCCGCCGATGTGATATTTGGCCATGCGGTAGCGCAGGGTGTTGCGCGTGATCTTCAGCAAGCGGCTGGCCTCGGAAATGTTGCCGGACGCCTGACGCAGCGCTTCTTCGAGCAGCTTCCGTTCCATCTCCTGAAACGACAACCCGAAGGCCAGAAGCGAGGGCTTCACATCGGTGTCGGGCCGCTCGGCCGGCCGGTCCGCGCCCGGGCTGGCTTTGATCGACGGGGGAAGGTGGTGGGGCTGGATGAGTTCATCCTTGCAGGTGATGGTCAGCCACTCCGCCAGGTTGTGGAGCTCCCGCACATTACCGGGCCAGTCATGGCGGCGCAGGATCGTCAATGCCTCCGGCGACAATCCCTTGATGCGGCAACCGTGTTCGCGCCGCGCCGACTCCAAAAAATTTTCGAAAATGGGGGCGATGTCCTCCGGGCGCTCCCGCAATGGAGGAATCCGCAACTGATAGACGTTGAGGCGATAGTACAGATCCAGACGGAAGCGCCCGGCCTTGATCTGTGCCAGCAAATCTTCATTGGTGGCGGCGATGATTCGAATGTTCACTTTGTGGGTGCGCGTGTCCCCGAGCGGATCGACCGAATGCGTTTCCAACACGCGCAGGAGTTTGGCTTGCGCGGCCGGACTCATTTCGCCGATCTCGTCCAGAAAGAGCGTGCCTCCTTCCGCCATCTGAAAACGGCCCGGTTTGGTCTGCTTGGCGTCGGTGAAGGCGCCCTGCTGATAGCCGAACAGTTCGGCTTCGAGCAGATGTTCAGGAATGCCCGCGCAGTTGAGCGCCACCAGAGGCCCGCGCGCCCGTGGACTCGCGGCATGAATTCCTTGCGCAAACAGTTCCTTGCCCGTGCCGCTTTCACCGGTGATCAGGACGGTGGCGTCGGTGGCGGCCACCTCGCGGGCCAACTGCTTGAGCAGCGCGACTTGGGGCGACACGCTGATGATGGCGTTCAACCCGTCGGCTCGTTCGGGGGGGCGTTCGCCGGTAGCCACGCCCTGACCGCTGATGGCCCGGCGTACGGCGGCGATCAGATCGTCCGCGGTCAACGGGTCGGCCAGCACGTCGGCGGCTCCGGCGCGCATCAATTCCACAGCCGTCTTGACGGAGGAATCTTCCGTAATAACGATGACCGGCACCCGACGGGTCTGGCGCGCATGGTCCAATACAGGGAGGACGGTTTTCGGGGTGCCTTGGCACAAGACGAGATCGGGACCGCGCTCTTTCCACAGGCGAAGCGCGTCGGCGACCGAGGCCGCAGTCAGGATCGTGAAATCCGCCGGGACGGCGGTTTCGAGCAGTCGGCGGGTCTCAGGGGGC
>JBDZVU010000030.1:0-32737 GCA_040255845.1 Nitrospiraceae bacterium
CAGCGGCGCCTGCAATTTGGACAGCCGATCCTGCAGCTCGTCCAACGGCAACTCTTCATAGCCCTGTTTGCGCAGGGTCTCGCCCAAGTTCCCTTCGTTGAATGCCGCGGTGTCGGCCTTGAGGCGCTCCCCGAGTCGCCGCTTGGCCAGACGGCTTGAGATTTTCTGCCCGGCTTTCGTCAATCCGCGCCCTCGGCTTCGAGGGGCCCGCACAATTGCTCTCCCATCTGCCGTTCTCACAACGTCCATCCTCCTGGTTAAGATCTGTTGCGCTTATTGCTGTGGCATGCCCACCGACGTTTCCCGCGGACAACCGGCCGGTGCTGCCACCGAGACCGGCAGCTCCGCCTCTCCGTAGATATGGGCCGCAATCGCCTTGGCCATGTCCGAGGAAAACTCCTGCTGCACGACCCGCAGTGCCTTCGCCGTCGCTTCACGCTCCGTGAGATGCCCCTCTTTTCCTCCACGCGACACGGCGCCCAGGACCCGCTGGGCCGGCGATTCCACGATCTCGAAATCGCTGCACCATCGCACATACTTGAACTGCGGATCGCCAGTGTTGAGGGGCCACATCCGCGTCTCCCCGCGCACCAGAATCGAGGGCGGTCCTTCCCCCTGCCCTTGAGCGGCGGAGGAGACATGGAGGCCTTCCCGGATGAGGCCTTCGGTGATCGCCCGTTGAATCGGTTCGGCATGGTCGCCGTGCACTTCGACGGACACAAGGAGATGCGCGGCCAGCAGCTGATCCAACTCATTGCTCAACGTTCTGGCGGAATAGGCCGCGGGAACGCCTTGTCCGCTCTGGCGGACAACGCGTAAATCCGCGTTATAGGCTTCTCGCAGAACCGCGCTGTTGACGGCATGCCGGAGACGTCTGACTCTTGCGAGGGCATCTCCCGGCTGTCGTGCTTCGCGCACGTCCGCCTCGATCTCTCGATCCACCAGGGCTATGCGCTCGGTCAGCGACGCCTCGGCCTGAGGACGATGCATCACGGCCAACGCATAATGAAGGCCCTTCTGTGCGTCATACCAAGCATCGAGAATACGGACGTTCTCCAGCACCTTGTCGGTAGAGACCTTCGTCACCGTATCCAGCGTCAGCCGCCGTTCGGCGTTTGATGCGCCCCGCTGCTCGACGAGCAGGTACGATTCCCAATCCTTCGCCTGCGCCGCCACTTCAACCTTAAAAATCCGCGCCAGAGCCGCATACGCCTGATCATCCGCGCCGCGGCGGCTTTCAGCCATTCCGATGCCGACCAGGTATTGGGCCGGAGGGTAGTCGGCAAGAGATCCATCGACCCATCCCGGCTTTGGTTTCCCCGACCCTGCACAGCCGGTGAGGCACACGACGGATAGACCACCCCGTAGCACCCACCTGCGCACGGCCGTGCCTATCATTGGATGATCCGCTGCATCACAAAGACCGTTTGACCCGGCGCGAGGTTCAGGCGTTGATCGGCGTCGACGCCGTCATGGCGCGGGACGGCGGGAGTCACCTCGAGCCGATACGTCCCCGCCGGCACCCAGACCCGCGCCATGTGAATTTCATCCGGCAAGGTCTGCCAACTCCGTTTGTCGGCTTCCTCAGAGGCAACGGCAAATCCCTTGGTGAGCAGGCCGACGAGCAACCCGACCCATGGCGCATCCTTTCCTGCCGCCTCATGCGCCCCTCTTGTCGCCGCTTCAGCCATCGCGAATTTCGTGGCCGCCCGCGCCACCGCCTTGGCGGTGATCGCAGGGAGCCGATCGGACAAACTCTTTTCCGCCAACGCCGTGACATTCTGAACCGACTCCGAACGCACATGGGTCTGATGCCCGGCAAGATCGGTCAGGGTCATGGTCTCGAACAAGACGCGCGTCTTTTGAGCGATGAGTTGGGGAAGCGCCACACGGACGACTCGACCGTTGAGTCCGTAGAGAAGGCTATCGGCAGCCCGGTTCCGTTGACCGGAAGAGGTAACGGCCCGGTTGAGCAAGACCAGTTGCAGCGCATCAAGACTGACGGGCACATCGAGATAGCGGTCCTCTTTTCGGGGAGCGCGCCCATTATAGCTGATCATGACCACTTGAGCGAGTGGCGGATCCGTAGTGGAAGGCGTCCATGTCGCGTCGGGGAACCGGCGCCGGTATTCTTCGAATTCGGCCGTCAAATGGAGGGCCTCGGCCGTCCGAAGCAGGTCTGCCCGCAAGGCGGACGGCGGCGCCACCCCAGACCAGGCGCGCGCACCCTCATACGCCTCGTAGGCATTGCGATACGCAATGAAGGCATTGTTGAGATCGCCGGCCGCTTCATACAGGATGCCGCTCAAATACCGTGCAAAGCCGTCGTTGCGGTAACTGCCGGCGGAGCGGGCTTGATCGCTCAACACGTTGAGCCGATGGTCGATGCGCCGCGCCTCGACCAAGGCTTCCTGCAGCTGCCCCTGCGCCGCGTAATTGAGGGCTTTCACCACATTGATCAACACATGCTCATACGGTTCCCCTTCGTAGAACAGGAGGGTGTCGTTCGTCAGAAACGCGGCGCTTTCCGTCCTGATGCTCCTGGTATACAGCCGGTCCACCTCGGCTTCGGCTCGTTCCAACGCGAGACTGCTTTCCGGATAACGGCCCGCCAGGTGCAACGTGAGCCCGCGGTCCATGTCGTACAAGACACGGCTCCTGCCGCCGTAGTCCTGTTCGCGCTGCTCGACGATGAGGGCCGCCCGCGAAAAATCGCCGGCCTGCAAGCTCTGTTCAATCAGCAGATACCTGTTCGCGGACGACGTGCAGCCGGAAACGGTGAGTGTGAAGGCCAGGAGGAACCACGGCAAGATCGGCATGACCACGCCCCACCGCACGGGACGGCGCAAGCGCGAGGAGGAAGGAATCAACGGCGACCGGCTGATTAAAAGACCGTTCGTTTCTTTTCAATCACTTTCTTGATCTTCTTTTGCCCGTACCACACTTTCGCATTGCTCTCGAGATCGACCATTTGGAGGTCGACCTGATAGAACACGGCTTTGGTGCCGTCCGCTTCATCAAGAATCGTGGCAATGGTGCCCTTCATCATGTAGTCCGCCCCGGTCTCCCTTCCCGGCGCTTTCTGCGTATCCTCCCGGGCATACATGGCCTGTTCTTTCCGCTCGGTCCGAATCTCTTCGCGCTCGCCTTTTCCCGCCACGAACGTGACCTTCTGCGAGTTGGTCAGCTCCCGCTCGAGATCAGTAATGAAGGTTTGCACGTCAATATGCTCGTGGCTTCTGTTCAGCACCGTTCCCACGACCACCACCGGCTGGCGATTCTTGGCTTGAGTGAAGTTGTTCAGCCAGGGATAGCTGAGCGACTCCTTGACCATCGTCTCGGCCACCATCCGGGAATCGGTGTCGTTCCACCGGCCGCTCAAATCTGTCACCACACCGGCATCGACGCGCGTCACTCTCGTCTCATGTCCGCAGCCCAGTCCCACTAGGCTTGCACAGGCGACCACCACCGCGGCGCACGACCGCTGGACTCTCATGCCCATCCCTCCCTGCTAGAGCGGCGACCCAACGGGCTATCGGTTCGCCCGCTTCTCTTCTTCCTTTTCCAAACGATCAAAGAGGCGATCAGCGTTCTTCCGAACGAAGTCCCGGACTTCCGCATTCAGCTCTTTGGCTTGCTCCAGATTATTTTTCATTTCATCCAGATTGAGCTTCGCGAGGACGTAATAGGTGTTCGTTTTTTCATCCTTGTACCGGTCGATCGGACGCACGCCGCTGAGCGTGGCGGTGGTGACGGTCTTGATGGCACGCTCGACATTCTGCTCTTCCGTGTTGCGCGTAAAGTCGCCCGCGGTCGTCGAGGCGGCATAGTCTCTCATGAGGTAGCCGGTGTAGGTCTCGAAGGTCTTCGCGATCTCGGCGCGGGCGCGGTTCTCCGCAGTGTCCCACGCGAGCGGTTCGTTCCGGACGCCGACCACCGATCCAACCCCGTAGAAGCCTTTACTGTCCTTTTCGTTGAAGGCACCGGATCCCTTTTGGACCCATTTGGGGGGTCCTCCGCATGCGGCAAGCCCGATTAGGAGAACAACGCTCAGGAACGTGCCGGCGAGCGCTCTGCCTTGGGTGCGAGGATGGTTCATAGGCTCCTCCTTCATGTAAAAACGGTAGGTCAGATCAGTGGCGATTCGAGAAAAAACGCGGGTTCATGCTAGCATGGGACCCCCCATCCGTCAACGAACCGGCGCCCACTCTGCGCACCATGCAGGCGGCGAAAACGGATAACAAAGGGAGGACGATTCGTGGCAGATATTCAGATTACCGATGGGACGATCAGGATCCTCGACCTCGACATCCAAGACCCCAAGGCGGCAGCGGTGCTGGCGGCCTACCCGCAGGTCCGCTGGGCCGAAATCACGCGGCGGGCCGTCAAAATCGGATTAGGGTACCTCAAAGGCGGCGAGAAAGACTGAGAGCGCTCCGCGCGTGATGCAGCGTCTAAGGCGCGGGCTTCGCGGCTCCGTCCGCCTGCGCGACGGCATCTCGGGCACGAGCGCTCACGCCACCCAGCTCGAGGTAACGCCGAAATGCCTCGACGGATTTGGCCTGATCGTTGAGATGGTCGGCATACAATGTGCCGAGTGAAAAATAGACGTCTTGATAGCCGGGGTTGATCTTGGTGGCTTGCAGCATCGCATCCTCGGCTTCTTTGTAATTGCCGAGCTTTTCGTACACGAGCCCGAGGGTGTAATAGGAATCGGGGTTGTCCTTGGCATATTTGACCGCCAATCGCCCGGCCTCGAGCGCCTCGTCCAAATTGGGTAACACTTCCAGGCGAACATAACTCTTGAGGACGTAGGCATCGCCGAAGTGGGGATCGAGTTCAATCGCCTTATTCAGCCGCTCCAACGCCTCGTCGGCATACTTGCCGTCTTGAAGAAGCGAGAAGGCCTGTTCATAGTGACTTCTGGCCGCCTGCTGCCTCTCCTCGGGCGTTTGCGGCCCAGCCCCCAGGACGAACGCCGCTTTCCTGCCCTCCACCAAAATCGTGTCGCCGTCGCCATCGATCCGCAAACTGACCGGTCGCATGGCGCCCTTGGTCTGTTGAGCCACCTGCTCGCTTACATAGGCGCCCAACTCCGACGCCATGAGCCAGCCGTTCTTGTTGGCGTCGGCACTGCCCGACAGACCGGCAAGCAGCGTCTGTACGAACACGCTGTTCCCTTCGGTTCTGCCGATGTCTGTGGGCTGTTCGGTGGCACTGATCACCTGGACCGCACGACGTTCCGTATCCTCCTCGGGCGCGGCGCGTCCTTCGAGGGACAGCTGCTGGGGGGCGGTCGTCTCCCAGCCGCGGATCGGCGCGTCGATGATCAGCAGCGTGTGTTTCGATGCAGACCGGCGGGTGAACTCCTTTAAATGCTCGACGGTCACGGCCTTGGCGGCATTGTTGATCGGCGCGTCCTGAGGAACGAGATACCCGATCTCCTTGCCTTGGGCATCCTGTGTGACGCCGGTGTGGCCGACGAAAAACATCACCAACCGATCCATCCGTCCCACTTTTCGAGGCAGCATGTCGGACAGGATGTTCTGCAGGCGGCGCGAGGTGGCATCCCGGTCGTACACCTCCACGACTTCGTCAAAACCCAATTGCCGGAAGGCTTGCGCCATGCGCTTGCCCTCTTCGAGTGCACCCGGGACACGAGGCGCTACCACGTAGTTTTCGATGGCAATGATGATCGCCCAGGACTTGTAATACAGTCCTTCGGGCTTCCCGACCTGGGCCTGGGAGGCAGCGGGAAGACCGGCCAGCAGGGCCGCCCCAAGGATGACGAAGAGAATCGCGGAAGTCTTGCGAACAAGCGGATCCATGGAGGATGATCCACCGCGTGAAAAGCTAGGTTCAGCCTACCTGCGCCCCTCTGCGACTGTCAAGGAATGACGCCGCCAGCCGGCCCCGCTCCGGACGGAACGGCCATACAAATGTATGGCTTGCAGGGCCTCGGCCGCTTTGCCCATAATTGCGCAGTTCGCACCAGGGTTGTGTCCACGCAGCGGAGGAGGGAGGAATGCATGGGCGAAAAGATTGATACCCTCTTGAAGGAGAGCCGGACGTACCATCCGACAGCCAAAACAAAAGCTGCCGCCTACATCCAAGATTACGAAACCGAATATAAGAAATCCATTGCCGATCCCGAGGCCTTCTGGAGCGGCATGGCGCAGGAGCTCGACTGGTTCAGCCCGTGGAGCAAGGTCTTGGAGTGGAATTATCCGTGGGCAAAATGGTTTGTTGGCGCGACCTGTAACATCGCCTATAACTGTCTGGATCGCCACGTCAAAACCTGGCGGAGAAACAAGGTTGCCCTCATCTGGGTGGGCGAAAACGACCAGGAGCGTATCTTCACCTATGGAGAATTGTTCCGCCAGGTCAATCGCTGTGCCAACGCCTTGAAGAAGCTCGGGTTGAAACCCGGGGACCGCGTCACCATTTATCTCCCGAAAATCCCTGAGCAAGTCGTTGCCATGCTGGCCTGTGCCCGGCTCGGTCTCGTCCACAGTGTGGTCTACTCGGGATTCAGCGCGCCGGCCCTCGCCAGTCGCGTGCAGGATGCCGAGTCCCGGCTCATGATTACCGCTGATGTGGGGTTCGATCGCGGGAAAGTCATTCCGCTGAAACCCGTCGTGGACGAGGCATTGAAGCACTGCCCGACGGTCGAGAAGGTGGTCGTCGTACGCCGCCAGCCTTCCGGTCCCTCACTGTCCGGCCCCAAGGAGCTGGATTGGGCCGACTGGATTGCGCAAGAATCGCCCCTGTGTGATGCCGTTCCGTTGGATGCGGAAACGCCGCTTTACATCCTCTACACCTCCGGCACGACGGGAAAACCGAAAGGGGTCGTCCATGTCCACGGGGGGTACATGGTCGGGACATACACGACGACCAAGTATGTATTTGACCTCAAGGAGGATGACGTCTACTTCTGCGTCGCCGATCCTGGGTGGGTCACCGGTCATAGCTATATTGTGTACGGACCCCTGCTCAACGGGGCCACCATCCTCACTGTCGAAGGCAAGCCCGACTATCCCAACCCCGGCCGCTGGTGGAGTTTGATCGAGCGCTACGGCGTCTCCATTTTCTATACGACGCCGACCGCAATCCGTCTGCTCATGCGGTACGGTGAAGAATGGCCCAAGAAACATGATCTCTCCAGCCTTCGTATCCTCGGCAGCGTGGGCGAACCGATCAACCCAGAAGCCTGGGAGTGGTTTCACCGGGCGGCCGGGGGCGACAAACCGATCATGGACACCTGGTGGCAGACAGAAACCGGGGCTATCCTGATCACACCGCTCCCCACGGTTCCGCTCAAGCCTGGTTCGGCCACCAGGCCCTTCCTCGGCATTGAAGCCGACGTCGTGGACCGGGAGGGCAAGAGCCTGCCGGCCAACGAGGGAGGATTCGCCGTCATCAAGAAACCATGGCCGTCGATGATGCGGACCATCTACAAGGATCCGGAGCGGTACAAGACTTACTGGACGACCATTCCGGGTTGCTACACGGCCGGGGATGTCTGCCACAAGGACGAGGACGGCTACATGTGGTTCATGGGCCGCGCCGACGACGTGATCAAAGTCGCCGGCAACCGTCTAGGCACGGCAGAGGTCGAAAGTGCGCTGGTCAGCCATCAGGCCGTAGCGGAAGCCGCCGTCATCGGCAAACCACACAAGACGGTCGGAGAGTCGATCAAAGCCTTCATCATTTTGAAGCAGGGCCAACACGAAACCCCAGAGCTCATCCAGTCCATCAAGGACCAAGTCAAAGCCGAGCTCGGGAAGATCGCCGTCCCCTCGGAAATCGAGATCGTGTCGTCGCTGCCGAAAACGCGCTCGGGGAAAATCATGCGGCGCGTCCTCAAAGCAAAGGAGTTGGGCCAGGATCCCGGCGACATTTCGACGATCGAAGACTAAGCCGTTCTACGTAGAGACGCGCTGCGGAGGGCGGGCCAAACACCCCCGCAGCCCGTCCTTTTTTCGTCAGCCCGAGCCGCATTTTTTGTCAGTGGCCCCACCCGATGGCTCCTCCAATAGCAGAAAGCAGACCACGCTAACTCGGCGTATCTCCACAGCGGCATACCCCTTGCTCACCAGCAGCGCCGTAACAGCGCATCCTGTCTGAGGGGCGGTTGGCGCCGTAATGCCTCAGATACGAGCAACACGAAGGAGGGGTACTGTTATGGCACCACACGTCGGGCCGACCGGCATCACGAAGCGTGACGCCGCCATCGGTCAGCATTTTCGCCTGGCGATCATGACCACGTTGGTAGTCCTCTGTGCGACTATCACGACGGTCCCGGCCAATGCAGGGGATTCGTCAGGGCATCGGCTGCTCAGCCATCAGCGGTTGGAACAGCTCAAACAGCAGGTGGCCGAGCTGCGCCAGAAGATCAAGAATCACAAGCAGCACCACCACAATACCAGCGGCTCCAACACTACGATCGAAGGGTTGCAGGCCAGGGTATCAAGCCTCGAAACGAGCGTGAACACCCTGCTAAATGCGGATAGCACGCTGTTGTCCACGCTCCAAGCGGCACAAACGCAGATTGCCGCGCTCCAGACCCGGATCGCCACGCTCGAAAGCCGGCCCGCCGGCGGAGGGGGCGGCGGGGTCCCCGACTTGGAGCGGTATGTGTCGATCGATCCGAATCCCATCAACGGCGTGAACGGGCCCCACATCATTTTCCGCGGGGTCAACGTTCACATCCAGAGCGGCTCCGGATCCACTACCGACATGACGGGGCTGGGGAACTTGATCATCGGCTACAATGAAACCGACCCGGCGGTCGGGCTGCCCCGCAACGGCTCCCATAACCTTGTCGGGGGCCAGATGAACTCGTTCAGCTCCTCAGGTGGAATGGTCTTCGGCTTGCGCAACGCCATCCGGGGACAATACGCCGCGGTTCTGGGCGGTGAACGAAACACCGCCATCGGCATGCTGTCCACCGTGCTCGGCGGCGGCCAGAATACGGCGGGAGGACAATACTCCACCGTCTACGGCGGCCTCATGAATCAGGCCCCGTCGCCCTACTCCATCGCCCCTGAAATGCAGGCCGGGGGAAGTTAAGCTCACCCGCTTTACCGCGGAGGCTCAACGAGCCTCCGCGGTCTCACCGCCATGTCCTCCTTTCCGTACCGTGCGAAACGTCACCGAGTACCGGAGTTCCTTCGTCGGCGGAATGGAATGCTGCCAAACCACGCGCGCAGCTCCTGACAGGACATACGCACTCCGCGGCTCCAGCATGCATTCGGCTGTCTCGCGACGGCTGGATGCTGTTCGCTGAAACCTCATCCGACAGGCCCCCTTCAACGACACTCCAATCACGGAGGGACCGAACATCGGCGCATCACGGTGCCAGCCGATACCAGCCCCCGCGTCGTAGCGCGTCACTAATACTTCTTCGAGAGATTCGGCCTGGACGTGGATAAGATTCGCCGCCTTCAGCCGCAGTGCCATGAGCCAATCCGGAATGGGATGCGTGGGCGTGATCTGCCATGACGCGTAGCCGTAGTCCCAGCCGAAATGAACGACCCGGCGTTTGGCGGTCACCCCGCGCATCCGCACGAAGGCGAAGGGCAGGGCTTCGATGTGTGCGAGCAGGGCCTGCTCTTCGGACACCGAGATCCAATCGGGGACGTAGCGGAACCCCTGGGGCAGCGCCGGCTCGAAACCGGGAA
Source organism: Nitrospiraceae bacterium (assembly GCA_040255845.1). GTDB lineage: Bacteria > Nitrospirota > Nitrospiria > Nitrospirales > Nitrospiraceae > Nitrospira_D. The sequence continues at coordinate 9,684 of JBDZVU010000030.1, forward strand.
GCAGCATTCATCATTGTACCCAAACCCGGTCGCCTTAAAGGGGCGCCTCGCTCTGACGAAGACATTCCGCTAGAATGGCACGGACAGGAACTGGTCGGCTGATGCGCAAACCCGGCGAACCGATTTATCTCAGGCGGCACATGGTGGGGCTGGCGCTGGCGGTGCTGCTGCCGTTGGCGCTGCTGCAGCTGTACAAAATTTATGTGGGTCCGGTCAGTTTCGGCATCCAATTGCTTGTCGGCATTCTCGCCTCAGTTGCAGCGGGAATCACCCTGTATCTGGTATTCCGCAGCTCGGCGCGCAACGAGCCCTAGAGGAGTCCCCGTTTCTGCAGATAATCCTTGTCGATGATCGGCGACGTTCGAGGCAACTGGTTCCGTTCCTGCAGCAGGCGCTCCACGTACTTTCCGATCAAATCAGCTTCAAGATTCACAGCGTCATTCACCTGCTTCAAGCCCAACGTGGTGACTTTGGCGGTATGGGGAATGATTGCGATCGAAAATGCGCGGTCGGTTACTTCATTGACCGTGAGGCTGATGCCGTCCACCGTGATCGAGCCCTTCGACACGCAATACCGAAGCACCTCCTCCGGCGCTTCGATCGTGTAGACGATGGCGTTGCCGTCCTGGCGGCGGGCTCGGATGACGCCTACTCCGTCGACGTGCCCTGCCACGAGGTGGCCGCCGAGCCGCTCATTGAGTTTCATCGCCCGCTCCAGATTCACCGGAGCGCCGGCGGCCAATTGGCCGAGCGTGGTGACGGCAAGCGTTTGCGGCGACACCTCCACCGAAAATTCCCGCTCACCGAGACGAACGACCGTCAGGCAGGTGCCGTTCACGCTGACGCTGTCCCCCACCTTGATGTCCTGGATGATTTTTGAGGCCAGAATGGTCACGCGTGTCCCGGCCAACGTCTTTTCCAGGGTCGCCACGGCCCCCATCTCTTCTACAATCCCCGTGAACATCAGTCCTTCCTCACCAACACTTGCCTCACGACGTAGACAAACAAGGCTACCAGTACCACGACGCCGAGCGAAGCAATGACGCCGATGACGATATCTCCGGTCGCAAACTCTGTCATGAACGATCCATTATAATCACTTTTCCGGGTCTATTCCGCATGGTGGCCCAGAACATGCCGGCCGCCGCCAACTGCACGGCAGCGATCACTGCGAACGCACGCGTGTAGCTTGTGCTGGCAATCAGCACGCCGGCCAACAGGGGCCCGCTCGCGTGCCCGATATCCCCGATGGTTCCCTGCATGCCCATTCCCGCCCCCAAGGTCTTGAATTCGGAACTGTCCGCCACGAATGCGGACGACGACGAGGACACCACCGCCTCACCGAACCCAAATCCGCAGGCAAGCAGGAGCAGCACCGCCAAGCGGCCGGTGAACGGTATGCAGACGAACGTGGCCGCGCAGATCAGCAGGCCGGCGACGATCAAAGGAGGCCGTCCGAGACGATCGGACGCCCGGCCCATCACCGGCTTCGAGAAGAATGAGGTGAATGCCTGCACGGAGAACAACAGCCCGACCTCCCCGGCATTCAAACCGACGGAGAGCCCGTACAGCGGCAGGAACGCCATCAACGCGCCATTGGCAATCATCTTCGCCGCATCCATCAGACTGGTGACGACGACCCTGCGGTTTCGCGCCACCACGGCAAACCCTCTCCACATCTCCGCAAGGACGGACGCCGGCCCCTTCCGGTGGGCATGCGGAGGCGGCGGGGCGAGGCGCAGGGCATAAAAGATGACCAGCGCCAGGCAGCCGAAGGCGCCGGCAGTGACGAACGTCAAGGGGAACCCGCTGAGATGGAGCAGATACCCGCCGATGAAAGGACCAAGCAGCGCCCCGGCTTGGGTGCTGGCCGTATAGGTCCCCAACGCCGCACCGCGCCGCTCGCGGTACAAGTCCGCAACGGTGGCCAGCGCGCTGGGCGCAAAGATCGCCGTGGCCAATCCATGCACCATGCGCAGCCCGGTCAGCGTATCCAAGTCCGATACGAACGGATAGGCAAACGGCGGCAGTCCGAACGCGATCACACCGACTCGCAACAGCATGCGGCGCCCGTAAATGTCGGAGAGTGCGCCGGACGGCAACTTGAGCACCACGCCTGTCAGGGTTGAAACCGAGACGATCAACCCGATCCGTTCCGGGCCGGCGCCGAGCGATTCCGCAAACAGCGCCAACACCGGCATGCGAACCATGTTGTAGCTGATAAAGCAGAGGCCCCCCACCGTGCAGAGCAAGAGGAAGCTGCGGGCCGTCGTCATCGCTGAGAACCTCTCGACGGTTGCACCGCGTCGTGCAGGTGGACCAACGCCTGCTTGATGAAGGCCGCGCCGTCCGGGCCGAAGGCAGGCAGAACCGTCGTTTCACACATGACCCGCTCCGGCTCCTGCCGCATGAGGGCGCCGTAGCGCAACCCGGCTCATGCTGACGGCTTTGGGACCACGATCGTGAGATGAATCGAAAACAACGCGCGCGGGTCCTGCCGCACGCGCGCTTGCCGCAGCAAGATTTCCACCGAAGGCGTCACCATCCCCTCGAATGAGACCTCCCCATTCGTACGAACGGTCACGGGCTTGGTCACGTCAATGAGTCTCTCGTTGAGAAAGAGACTATAGCGCCGCACCCTCTCGGCACGGACTTCGATCCGGTTGTCCGCCGTAATGGAGGCGTCCACCTTGGCATACTCCCGCTGCCGGATCTGCTCATTGCGCTCCGTCACAAGATCGTCCGAAAAGGCGGCAATCGCGTCAGTGGCCTCGAGCCGAATCCAGCCGAACGGTTGAAAGTGACTGCCCTCGCGCACCACCGTCAGCCGCGTCGGGTACGGATCCCGACGCTGCCGGCCGAGCCACCGGACGAGATCTGGCAACTCTTCCCTGGGAAAGAAATGCCCCCCCGCCATGGGATGCTCCCGATCATGCTCTCGGTACACGTGAGGATACCCGAGCGTTGACAACTCCTTGGAAATTGAGCGGCTGAGTTCCACGGGCATGACACGGTCTTTGGCACCGTGAATCATATACACCGGTGTATTGCGAAGATTGGCCAGGAAGGGCATCAGCACGTCATCGAGCCCCCCGGCCATCGGCGCGATTCCGGCAAAGCGGGGTGCGTGGTGCATGCCGATGAGCCAGGCTCCGATCCCGCCGTTCGACATGCCGGTGAGAAATATGCGATCCGGATCGAGATGATACTGCCGTTGGAGCGTACGGATGACGGCCAGCACGACCTCCTCCGCGCGCCTCGTAAACCAGGCCCCTGCCGGATACGTCGGGCATGCCACAATATAATCGTCCCCCAAACGGCTTTGCCATCGCTCAAGATACGCCTCTCCGGTAAACCCCGCCCCGTGCAGGCACACCACCAAGGCATAGCCTTTTTCCGGTTGATAGGTGATCGGGACCGACAAAGCATAATGGTAGGCGCGATCTCCGACGACGACCGCCTCGCCAGGCATCGTCCCAACCCGTTGCGGACCGTAGGTCCGTTCCGTCTGGATGATGCGCGTCACGACATCCACCGAGATCTCGGGACGTGACAACAGTCGCTGCAAGATTTCTCCGGCTCGGTCTGCGTCGGGCTCGTCGAGATAGGAGAAGATCTCGCTCCGCAAATCAGGCGCCTGGCGCTCATCAGCTGAGGCGCCCGGCCCCAGCATGGGGGCCAGCGCAACAGCGATCGCCAGGATGTTGAAGATCGGCTGCCTCATCGGTCACACTCCCGCCCCACGCGCGATTCGATCAACAGATCCGCTCCGAGCCTGCTGATCCGAAGGTCGCTCAGCGGAACAGCCTGTGACGGACGAGCGGGGCTCGACCCGCCCATGACTCCGATGGAGCGAGTGCCGCCCATGAGGGCCGGAGCCGCATAGAGACGAACGTCGTTGACGAGGCCGGCATGAAGGCACGCGGCGTTCAGCTCGCTTCCTCCTTCCAACAGCACGTGCGTGATCCCGCGTCGTCCGAGAATCTTGAGCAGGGATGCCAGGCGGACGCGGCCCCGCATCGCCGGTACAATGAGGACTTCGACGCCGAGGCGGCTGAGGGCTCGACGCTTGGACAACCCAGCGGCAGTCGTCGTGGCAACCGCGGTCCGGGCGTACCGTTGCTGTTTCAGGACGGCGGCGTTAAGCGGAATTCTCAGCCGGCTGTCTACCACGACCCGCAGCGGCTGTCTCGGCGTCAAGCGCGTCAGATCGGGCGGCTGCCTCGCTGTCAACGCCGGGTCGTCAGCCAGAACCGTCCCGATTCCCACCATGACGGCGTCTACCGTTCGCCGGAGGCGGTGCACATCTTGGCGCGACGCCGGCCCGGTGATCCAGCGGGACTTCCCGGATTCAGTGGCAATCCGTCCATCCAGGGTCATCCCGGCCTTGAGCGTGACGTATGGGCGCCCCGTCGTGATCCAGTGAGTATACGCCTGGTTCATCCGTTCGGCCGCGCTTCGGCACAGTCCCACCTGCACCGCGACGCCTGCCCGCCGCAATTGGGCGAGACCCCGCCCCCGCACGAGCGGGTTGGGATCCGTCGTCGCGACGACCACCCGCCGGATCCCCGAGCGAATGATCGCCGGTACGCATGGCGGGGTCCGTTTGTTCACATGACAGCAAGGTTCCAGCGTCAGGTAGAGGGTCGCGCCCTTGGCCCGTGAGCCGGCTTCGCGCAAGGCAAGAATTTCGGCGTGGGGCTGGCCCGCGGCGTGATGATATCCTGTGCCGACGATACGGCCACGCGCGACGAGGACGGCGCCGACCATGGGATTGGGGCTGGTCTTGCCGCGGCCCCGTTCGGCCAGGCGAAGAGCCTGGTGCATGTACCGGATGGCGTGCTGCCCGTCTCTCACCGTCTGGCGCGCACCGTGCGTGAGCGGCCCTTTGCGGCATGCCGGGACGCCTTGGCGCGCGGGCGGACAGCGGCCGGCCGGCGCGACGACCTCACGGACTCTTCGGCCGAGAGGGCGGCTTGCGCCGCGGCGAGGCGGGCGATAGGAACCCGGAACGGAGAACAGCTGACATAGTCCAGGCCCAACTCATGGCAAAATTCGACGGAACTCGGATCCCCGCCGTGCTCGCCGCAGATGCCGAGCTTGATGCCGGGCCTGGTCTTGCGGCCTCCGGCGATGGCGGTCTTCATGAGCGAGCCGACGCCCTCGCGGTCGAGCGTGGCGAATGGATCGTGATCCATGATGTTGTTCGTCTTGTAGAAATCGATGAATTTCGCGGCATCGTCGCGGGAAAACCCGAACGTCGTTTGGGTGAGATCATTGGTGCCGAAGGAAAAGAACTCGGCTTCTTGCGCGATCCTGTCCGCCGTCACCGCCGCGCGGGGCAATTCGATCATGGTGCCCACCAGGTATGACAACTTGACGTTGTACCGTTTCATCGTCTCCTGGGCGACGACGCGCACCAACTCTTTCTGCGCTCGCATCTCCGACACCATGCCCACCAGGGGAATCATGATTTCCGGCACGATCTTCTTCCCCTCTTTCGCCAGTTCGCAGGCCGCCTCCATGATGGCGCGCGCCTGCATGCGGGTAATTTCAGGCATCGTGATGCCGAGCCGGCACCCGCGCAAACCGAGCATCGGATTGAACTCGTGGAGTTCCTCGACGCGGGCGAGCAACCGGCGCTGCTCTTCCAGCTTGGCCCCGTCTTTGCCGGTCAACTCCAACTGTGCGATCTCAACCATGAGTTCCTCGCGCTTGGGCAGGAATTCGTGCAGCGGCGGATCAAGAAGACGGATCGTCACCGGGAACCCCTGCATTTCGCGATACAGGCCGATGAAGTCCTGTTTCTGAAGCGGTAGCAGCTGATCGAGATACTTCTCGCGTTCCTCCGACGTACGAGCAAGGATCATCTTCTGCATGATCGGAATGCGGTCTTCAGCAAAGAACATGTGCTCGGTCCGGCACAGGCCGATTCCCTCGGCGCCGAATCCGCGCGCAATCTTCGCTTGGTCCGGCACGTCGGCATTGGCCCGCACCCGCAGCTTCCGCACCTCGTCGGCCCACGACAGCAGCATGGCGAACAGCTGATACTTCTCCGACTTCCGGCCGTCCAGCTTGCCTTGCACCACTTGAATGATCTCGGACTCCACGACCGGAATATCGCCGTCGTAGACGTTGCCCGTCGTGCCGTTGACTGAGATGTAGTCCCCCTCGCGGAAGACCTTGGCGCCGATGCGCACCGATTGGCTGTCGATCACTTCCACCGCTTCGCAGCCCGCGACGCACACCTTGCCCATCTGCCGCGCGACGACGGCGGCATGGGACGTCATCCCTCCGCGGGCGGTGAGAAACCCTCTCGCCGCGTTCATGCCGTGGATGTCGTCTGGGCTGGTCTCTTCGCGCACGAGCACCACCCGCTCGCCGGCGGCCTTCATTTCCACGGCGCGGTCCGGCGTGAGCGCGATCTTGCCGGCCGCGGCTCCGGGGCCGGCCGGCAGTCCCTTGCCCAGCGGGGTGGACGCCGACTCGATCTTGGTGTCGAAGATCGGATAGAGATACTGCGCCAGTTGATCCGGTCCCACACGCTGGATGGCCTCCCGCTTCGAGATCAATCCCTCCTTCACCATCTCGACGGCGATGCGGACGGCGGCAATGCCGGTCCGCTTTCCCACGCGGGTCTGGAGCATGTACAGCTTGCCCTCCTGGATGGTGAACTCCAGATCGAGCATGTCTCGATAGTGCTTCTCCAGTTTTTTGTAGGTGGCTTCGAGCTCCTTGTAGGCTTGGGGGACGGTTCGCGCCAATTCCGTCACAGGCAACGGCGTCCGGATGCCGGCGACGACGTCCTCACCTTGCGCGTTCATCAAGCATTCGCCGAAGAACTTGCGCTCGCCGGTGTTGGGGTCCCGCGTGAAGGCGACGCCCGTGCCGCTGGTATCCCCCATGTTGCCGAACACCATGGCGACCACGTTGACCGCGGTGCCCCAGGAATCGGGAATCCCGTTCAGGCGCCGGTACGTGATGGCCCGCGCCCCGTTCCATGAGGCAAACACGGCGTTGATCGCCATCCGCAACTGCTCGTTGGGATCGTCGGGGAAGTCCTTCTTGGTCTCCTCCTTGATCAACGATTTGAAGCTCGCGACGAGATCGCGGAGCGCGCGGGCGTCCAGTTGCGTCTCGTGCGTCACGCCCATTTCTTCTTTCTTATGATTCAGGATCGCTTCGAAGTGATCCCGCGGCACCCCCATGACGATGTTGCCAAACATCGTGATGAACCGGCGGTAGCTGTCTTGCGCGAACCGTTCGTTCCGCGTCCTGGCCGCCAACCCTTCCACGGTTTTGGTCGTCAGGCCGACGTTGAGTACGGTATCCATCATCCCAGGCATGGAGGCCCGGGCACCCGACCGCACCGAGACCAAGAGAGGCTTTTCGGGATCGCCGAAGACCATCCCCATGGAACGCTCCACGCGCTTCAGCGCCGCGAGTGCTTGCTCCCACATGCCGGCTGGATACGATTTTCCGCGCTTGTAGTACTCGACGCAGGCCTCGGTCGTGATGGTGAAGCCGGGCGGAACCGAAATCCCGAGGTTCGTCATTTCGGCCAAGCCGGCACCCTTCCCGCCCAACAGTTCCTTCATGTTGGACGCGCCGTCCGCCTTGCCGTCTCCAAAGTAATAGACATATTTCTTGCCCACGCCTACGTCTCCTTTGCGACTGCGGTCAATGTCTCATCGCCGAAGCGAATCTTGTTCGAGCTGAAGCCGGTACCGCGCCACGAGATAGCGCCGAATCAGCAGACCGGACGCAAGCACCGCCGCGACAAACGCCACGAATCCTATCAGCCGATAGTCGGCCTGAATCCCCCGATCTACGTAATAGCGCCCGTCCGGTCCCTGCTTCACCTTGGTATTGGAATCGAGCACATGAGGTTTGCCTGAGGGGTCGGAGAGATTGATCCATTCCGAGCAGATTCTGACGGGGTCCGGTGCACCGGCCAGCCGTTGCCATGAGAGCCTCAGGCAGACATCTGACGTCGGGTTGAACAGGTCCGGCGTCTTCACCAGTTCGTCGAGGTTGACGCCGCTCAGCCAGACGCCGAACAGAAACACGGCGTTGCAGAGGACGATCAGCACCACCGTCACCCTCCGGGAAAATTGCCGGACGAGGGCATGGCGCGCCGTCTCCTGCTGCACCGCAGCGGACTCCACATCCGTCGAGGGATGCACGGTCATCTCGCTCGGCCCCGCTCAACTCCCTTGTACCACAATCTGGGAGAAATCCGCGAACGCCATAAAGCAGGCGTCCACCTCCTTCAGGAGCGACAAGCGGTTGCTTCGGACGGCGGCATCGTCCGCGTTCACCATCACGGCGTCAAAGAAGGCGTCGATGGCCGGTTTGAAGTCCACCAGCAGATCCAAGGCCGCCTGGTAGCGGCCGACGGCCAGGTGCTCGGCCATGCGCTGCCGGTTCTCGAGACAACGATGCAGGCGTCCTTCCGCCTCGTGCTGAAACCGCTGGGGGTCCACCCCCTGAGGCTCCCACTGCTCTTTTTCCACCAGGCGGTGCGCCCGCTTGAATCCCACGATGAGGGGATCAAATTCCGCCCGCGCGGTGATCGCCTGAAGCGCGGTCATGCGCTGCATCAAGTCCCGCAGGTCGAGCGCCTGCCGGTCCGCGACTTTCAACACGGCGTTCATCACGTCATCCCGCAGCCCGTGCCGGGTGCGCCCATAGTGACGGAGACGGTCAAATAGGAAGTCGATCACCCGCTGCTGAGCATCGGCCCCCGTGGCGGCCTTGAAACCCGCGGAGGCCACGATGGTCTGGGCCGTCTGCACGGCCCGGCCGAATTCCTTGAAGACTCCCCCCTCGAGCAAGATCCGGACGATCGCCGTCGCATGGCGCCGCAGGGCGAACGGATCTTCGGACCCGGTCGGTACGATCCCGACATGGAAAAAGGCGGCCAGGGTGTCCAGCCGGTCGGCCAGTGACAGAACCTGACCTTCGACAGACTTGGGCAGTTCCCCCTCCAGCGACTTCGGCAGGTACTGCTCGCGGATCGCCTGTCCGACGATCGGCGGCTCTCCGTCATGCCGGGCATACTCGCCTCCCATGACGCCCTGCAGTTCCGGAAATTCACCGACGATGCCGGTCAAGAGATCCGCCTTACACAATGCCGCGGCGCGCTCGCAGATCGGCTTCAGGCCTTCCTGCGGCGGCTGCACGAGCTCGCTGATGACGCCGGCCAGCATGGTGACCCGTTCCTGCTTCTGCGCCATGGTGCCAAGCTTCTGGTGAAACGTCACCCCGCTCAATTTTTTTGCGCGCACTTCCAGCGGCACCTTGCGGTCCTCGTCGAAGAAAAACTTCGCGTCGGCCAGGCGCGCGGCGAGGACGCGTTCATTGCCCTCCCGGATCAGGCGCATGTCTTTCAACTGGATGTTCGCGACCGCGATAAAATGGGGCGCCAACTTGTCCGTTCGCTTGTCCCGCACGGAAAAAAACCCTTGATGCTCCTTCATCGAAGTCATCAGGATTTCGGCGGGGACCTCGAGATAGTCGGGCTTAAAGTTTCCCAATACCGCCCAGGGCCACTCCGTCGTGTACACCGCCTGATCGAGCAACGCATCGTCGGCATTCAAGACGACTCCGGCCTTGGCACAGAGACGCTCCAATTGCTGCTCGATGGCACGCCGGCGCCGGTCGGGATCGACCATTACGCCGTGCCGCTCCAACGCCTGCTGATAACTCTTCAAATCCCGCACCGTAATCGGTTTGCCGCGCCCCATGACCCGATGTCCGTAGGTGCGATTTCCCGCGATGAGTCCGGCGGCATGGACCGGTACGACGGATCCGGCGTAGAGCGCCATCAACCAGCGGACCGGCCGAGCAAATCTGACGCCGGCCTCATTCCACTTCATGGCCTTCGGAAACGTCAGGCCGCGAACCATCTGGGCCAGCAAATCGGGCAGCAATGCTTTGGCCGGTCGTCCGGCGTCCTGCTTCACGGCAAACACGTACTCCCCTTTCGGAGTCTGCCGGACCTGCAGCGCTTCCACCGGCATGCCCTGGGCCCCGGCAAAGCCGATGGCGGCTTTCGTCGGCTGCCCCGCCGCATCGAATGCGACGGCTTTCGACGGCCCCATCGCTTCGGTCACCACCGTCGTTTGGTGCGCCGCCAAATCCTCCACCGCCAGCACCAAGCGGCGCGGCGTCCCGAAGGCCCGTACGGGCCCGAACGTCAGGCGGGCCTCGCTCAACAGCCGGGCGCCCAATTCCTTGAGGGCGGCCACGGCCGGCCCGACGAATTCATAGGGCAATTCCTCCGTCCCGATTTCAAGGAGCAATTCGCCGGGCGCGGGAGCCCGCGTGGACTTCTTTTTCACCGATGCAGCCTTCATAGCCATGCCATCAGCGGCCCGAACGGGCCTTGGGACGGGCCCCCGCCGCGTCGCGACCGAGCAGCGGATGTCCCATCGCGGCGCGTTCCTCGATGTAGCGTTCGGCGCATTGCCGGGCCAAGGCTCGGACGCGAGCGATATACCCGGTCCGCTCCGCGACGCTGATGGCCCCCCGGGCGTCGAGCAGATTGAAGACGTGCGAGGACTTGATGCAGTAGTCGTAGGCCGGCAGCGTCAGCCGCTTGTCGGTCTGGGCCAGCAGCCGTTTGCACTCGGCCTCGTAGGACTGGAAGGTCTGCATGAGCATGCCCACGTCGCCCTCTTCAAAGTTGTACCGCGAGAACTGGACTTCGGTTTCGTGGTGGATGTCCCCGTACGTGATCCCATCGGTCCAGGCGAGATCGAACACATTGTTCACCTGCTGCAAATACATGGCGATCCGCTCCGTGCCGTAGGTGATCTCGCCGGTGATGGGACTCAGCTCGATCCCGCCGATTTCCTGAAAGTAGGTGAACTGGGTGATTTCCATGCCGTCGAGCCGCACTTCCCAGCCGAGCCCCCAGGCTCCGAGGGTGGGCGATTCCCAGTCATCTTGGATGAACCGGATATCGTGCAGCTCGGGATCGATGCCGAGCCGGGACAAGCTCTCCAAATAGAGCTCCTGGATATTGTCCGGCGACGGTTTGAGCACCACTTGATATTGATAGTAGTGCTGCATCCGGTTTGGATTCTCGCCATAGCGTCCGTCGGTCGGTCGCCGGCACGGCTGGGCGTAGGCTGCCCGCCAAGGCTCGGGTCCGAGGGAGCGCAAGAATGTCGCGGGGTGGAACGTCCCCGCTCCCATCTCCACATCGTACGGTTGGTGAATGACACAGCCATGCTCGGCCCAGAAGCGGTGGAGGGTCAGTATGAGATCCTGATAGTTCACAGCGGCTCACGCGGGTGTTTGGTGAGGAGCAAGGTTAAGGAATTGCCAAGCTAGCAAGAATGGTTTTCCTCTGTCAACAAAACAGGCCATCGATCAAGGAGTTGTGCATTCGGTTGATCCGAAATCCCTTGACGGAGCGAGCACCGGTCGTCTATTGTCCGCCTTCTTGATTAACTCACTTGAATTATGAAGCTTTCGAAAAAAAGCGAGTATGGCCTGCGCGCACTGCTGGAATTGACGCAGGCTCATGGCCACACGACACTGCAGCGCCACGACATCGCCGCCCGCCAGCATATTCCCATCGAATTCCTCGAACAAATCCTCCTGTCGCTGAAGCGCGCCGGCCTGCTGGCAAGCCGGCGGGGAATCAAGGGCGGGTACACCCTGATCAAACCGCCCGACTCCATCACGCTCGGTCAAGTGATCCGCATCCTTGACGGCCCACTGGCGCCTATCGGCTGCGTGAGCAAAACCGCGTATCAAAAGTGCCGGGAGTGCCCCTATGCCGACAAACCGCAGTGTCCCGTCCAGCAGGTGATGGGCACCGTACGTGACGCCATCGCCGGCATCCTGGACCACTACACGTTGGCCGATTTCGCCGCGGGACAACGCACGGGGGAATGATGGACCAGGTCGTCCTTGTCCTCATCACCTTTGTCGCCGCGACGGTGAACGGGGCGCTCGGCTACGGATTTTCCTCCATCACCGTGCCCGTGGCGCTCTTGTTTTATACGAACCGCATTTTGAACCCCGCGCTGGTGCTGGTGGAGCTTGTCATCAACGGCTATGTCCTCTTCATCAACCGCGGGAGCATTCCAAACATTTGGTGGCGCGTGTCCCCGATTCTGATCGGATTGGTCATCGGCATCGCCATCGGCAGCTCAATCTTGTTTCTCGTGCAGCCCGCTTGGATCAAGTTCGTCACCTACTTTTTCCTCCTGCCGCTGATTCTCCTCCAGGCGGCCGGCATTCGCCGGCCCATTCGGGCTGAAAAGGCCATTGCCATTCCCTTTGGGATGGGCATCGGCACGCTGTACTCCGTCACCACGATTTCGGGGCCGCCCCTTGCGCTGCTGTTCAACAACCAAGGGTATGCCAAGCAGGATTTCCGCGCGGCCCTCGGCGTGATCCGTGTCGCCGAATCGACGCTCACGGCGATCGCCTATGCGTTCATCGGTTTCTACAATGCGGGCAGCATCGAGATCATTCCGTATATCGTTCCCAGCGTCCTACTGGGCATTCCCCTGGGGACCTATCTGATTCGATGGATGGAGCCAGAGACCTTTCGGCGTATCTGCATGGCGTTCGACGCCTTGGTCGTCGCCTTCGGGCTCTCCCGGGTCCTCGTCGAGTTGAAACTGGCTTCGACTTTTGCGACTAACAGCATGCTGTCGATCGTGATCATGCTGAATGCCTTCCTTCTCTTCCGCTTCTTCCAGGGACGCGCCGGCCCGCGGCCATCGTAAGGCTCCTCCACCCCATCGCCGCATTCTTCCGGACAGCTTGCCTGTCTTTTCCGTAGCCCTGACCCTACAGGCGGAATTCTCCCGTTTTCCGAACTCCCTTGGCTGTCCGGCCTTCTACAGTGAAGGCAAAACCCTTCAATCCAACTCAGCTCGTCCCACAGCATTTATATAAAGCATTGTTTGATCGCGCATTTATACATGGTCTTACGTATGGCACCTCAATTGCTTGGCCACCCGTCCGACAACCGTCTACTTCAACCACTTCTTAACAAGGTTGGTGTATGCACACAGTCTCTCGCGTCATCGGTTCAGCAATGTTGAGCGCACTGCTCTTGACCATCACTGGGTGTGGCTCAGGCGAGGAAGGCGGCCTGGACCTCTCCACAGCCGCGACGCCCACCGGTGCGATGGCCTCTCTAACCTGGGACCCCGTTCAAGACCCGACCGTCTATGCCTACCACGTGCATTTCGGCCGCCGGTCGAGCGGACAGCCGGGCTCCTGCAACTACGAGGATTCGGTTTCCGTCTCCGCCCCCTCGGCGACGATCACGGGTCTTGAGCCGAACACGCGCTATTTCTTTTCTGTCAGTTCTTTCAATGGTCTGAGCAGCGCCTGCTCCAACGAAGTGTCGACCGTCACTCCACCCGCGGAAACCTAACGAGGCACGCACGGCTTCGTTCATTGACTCCCTCCAGTTGTTTTGTTAGCCTCCATCCCCGCCGTGATGCTACCGATAGCGTTGTTTCAAAACGCTACGGTAGCATCTCATGAAGCGCCAACCCGAAAGGAGCCCCATGCCCAGTTCGACTGCCTCGTCCGACCTGCTGACCGCGCTGCACAATAAGGCCACCGCGCTTCGGATCGAGAGCGTCCGCTCGACCAGCGAAGCCGGCAGCGGACATCCGTCGAGCTGCTGTTCGGCAGCGGACATCGTGGCCGCACTGTTCTTCTCCGTCATGCGCTACGATCCGACGAACCCGAAGGCGCCGAACAGCGACCGGTTCGTGTTGTCGAAGGGCCACGCAGCTCCGCTTTTGTATGCGGCCTGGGCGGAGGCCGGGTTGTTTCCCAAAAGCGAGCTGTTGAAATTGCGCACCTTGTCGTCGGACCTCGAAGGACATCCGACTCCGCGTCTCCCGTTCGTCGATATGGCCACGGGCTCCCTCGGGCAGGGGTTGCCCGTCGGCGTGGGCCTGGCCCTCAATGCCAAGCTCGATCGATCCTCCTACCGAACGTACGTTTTGATGGGCGACGGAGAGTCGGTGGAAGGCTCGGTGTGGGAAGCCGTCGAAGTCGCCCGCCACTACCAGCTGGATAATCTGTGCGCCATCGTAGACGTCAACCGCCTGGGCCAGAGCGATCCGACGATGTTGCAACATGACATGGAGGCGTATCGCTCACGCTGGAGCGGCTTCGGTTGGCACGCCGTGATCGTCGACGGCCATGATCTCTCGGCGCTGCTCGCGGCATTCGAAGAGGCTGGTCGCACGAAAGGGCGGCCCACCGTCCTTTTAGCGAAGACGTACAAGGGCCGGGGTGTGTCCTTCATCGAAGATCATCCCAACTGGCACGGCAAGCCCCTGGCCAAGGGAGAGCAGACGCAGCAGGCCATCGCCGAGCTGACGAAGCAATTCAAACCCAATGGGTCGCTGCCTGAGATTCAAAAGCCTCAGGGGCCTGCACCGGTCCTCGCGGAAGCCGGGTCCCTGCCACCGGCGCCCTACAAGCCGGGTGATTCCGCCGCCACCCGCGAAGCCTTTGGCGTGGCGCTGGAAGCGCTCGGGGGAGTCAATCCTGCCGTCGTGGCCCTCGACGCCGACGTCAAGAACTCCACCTATACGGAGAAATTTGCCAAGAAGTATCCGGACCGCTTCTTTGAGAACTTCATTGCCGAGCAAAACATGGTGGGCGCGGCGGCGGGCCTGGCGGCGTGCGGGAAAATTCCATTCGTCGCAACGTTTGCCGCGTTTTTCTCCCGCGCCTATGACTTCATCCGCATGGCCTCCATCAGCCAGTCCAACCTCAAGCTGGTGGGCACGCACGTAGGCGTCAGCATCGGCGAGGACGGCCCCTCGCAGATGGGACTCGAAGACATCGCCATGATGGGCGCCCAGCCGGGCATGGTCGTGCTCTATCCTTCCGACGCCACGTCGGCCTACCGTCTGGTGGAGATGGCCGCCCGCCACAAGGGAATGGTCTACATTCGGGCCGGGCGCCCGAAGTCCCCCGTTCTCTACGGGGCGGATGAGCAGTTCCACATCGGCGGCAGTAAAGTGGTCCGCCAGAGCCCGGGTGACGTCTTGACCATCGTCGCGGCCGGGGTCACGCTGTTCGAGGCGCTGAAGGCCCACGATCAGCTGAAAACCGCCGGGATCGCGGTCCGGGTCGTCGACCTTTACAGCATCGCGCCGATCGACCGGGCCACCCTGATGGATTGCGCGCGCGCCACCCAAGGGCGTATCCTGACCGTCGAAGATCACTATGCCCACGGCGGATTGGGCGATGCGGTGCTGAGCGCCGTCTCCACCGAAGGCATTAAGGTCCACAAGCTCGCCGTCCGGGCGATTCCCCGCAGCGGGAAACCCGACGAACTGATCGATCACTTCGGCATCGGGGCGCGATCCATTGTCGAAACGGCCAAGCAAGTCATCAAGTGAACCGCTGAGTGCAGCCCGCCGCGATCCGCTCGACGGCATTCCGCTCCTGAACATTCTGAGCGCTCACGATCGCCAGCGCGTCCTGAAAGAGCTTACCGAATCCCGCTACAGGAAAGGCGACTTCATCTTCCGCGAGGGCGACCCCACCGAGTATTTCCACATCGTGAAGGAGGGGACCGTCAAGTGCGTCAAGTCGACGCCTGACGGAAAGGAATGTACGCTGAAGGTGCTCATGCCGGGCGATTTGTTTTGCTGTGATGCGGCGGCTTTCGATGGAACGGCCCATCCCGGCACCGCCCAGCCCATGGGCGAGGTCAGCATTTTGCGCATGCGCAAGAAGACCTATTTCGACATGCTGCGCCGCAGTCCCGAGGCCGCCCTGGAGGTCATCAAGTATCTCGGCAATCGCCTGCACGAAGCCCAGGAGAAAGCGAAAGTGCTCGCGCTGGACCGGGCCGATCAGCGGCTGGCGGCCTTACTGGTCGATCTCGCCGCCCGCAACGGCCAGGCAGATCCCCACGGCATCCGCCTGGGGATTCGGCTGACCCGGCAGGACATGGCGAACATGGTGGGGACGACGACGGAAACGGTCATCCGCATCATGGGCCGATTCAAGCGCCAGCAGTTGGTCAGCGGCACCGCCAACCGCCTCCTCATCCGTAATCTTGCCGGTTTGAAGGCGCTGGCTTCCGCCTCCTGAGGTGCCAACAACCTGATGTCCGTCATGTTATTTCTCGGTAAGAATCCGTACACTGTCTCACCGCCCGCATCGCCACCTGAGAGGGAGGTTCCCATGCACGCAACCGACCGCTTCCGTGGTATGGCTCTCGTCTTTCTCCTGACGGCGATCATGTCCGCACCGGTCTTGGCGAAAACCCACGACATCTCCATGACCGCCGTCGAACAGGACGTCGTGATTGACGGAGGCGGGGAGAAATACGCCGCCTGGACCTTTAATGGCACCATGCCGGGTCCGGTGGTGCGCGTGACGGAAGGCGATATCATCAAGTTCACGCTGACCAACCCTGCCATCAATAAGTTTCCACACGGCATGGATTTCCATGCCGCCGAGCTCGATTTCTTAGCGAACTACAAGGCCATCAACGCCGGCGACACGCACAGTTTCACCTTTACGGCCCGCAAGCCGGGCATCTTCTTCTATCACTGCGGCGCACCCCCCATGATCCAGCACGTGGCCCGCGGCATGTTCGGCGCCATCATCGTGGACCCCAAGGACCCGAAGGCGCTGCCCAAAGCGGACCGGGAATATGTCTTGATTCAATCCGAGCTGTACAAAAATCCCAATGACGTGCAGGCGATGTTCGATCGGAAGGCGGACGCGATGATGTTCAACGGCGGCGTCTTCAAGTATCACCCCTTCATGACGGGCGGAGGAAAATTGGACGCGAAACCCGGTGAGCGGGTGCGAATCTATTTCGTAAACGCGGGACCCAACGAGTTTTCGGCGTTTCACCCGATCGGCGAAATCTGGGACAACGTCTACGAAAGCGGGAACCCAGCCAACAATTTGAAGGGTGTGCAAACCTACGTCGTGGGTCCGGGCAGTGCCGCCACTTTCGACGTCGTCGTCGAGTCAGCGGGTGCCTACCCTTTGGTGACCCATTCGTTGACCGGCGCCTTGCGCGGAGCGATTGCCGTGCTGCTGGCCTCGCCCGAGGCCAAGCAACAGCCCCTCATGCCGATGGTTCCCTGGGAATTGCCTGCGAAGTAGGGCCGCCTGCCATTCCGATTGCGCACGTCTCACGGCGCCCCCCCTGTACGCAGCGGCGCCGTAGCTGATCTTCAGTACACGACAGCCGGCCGGTTTCCCTTTACCACCAGCATCAAACGCTTCCGCCTCAGCGGTACCTCCGGATCTCGGGTGTAGTGCGAGACGTCCTCGGTGACCTCCACGGCGCTCAACGGCACCGAGATGTCTTGCCTCATGTGCGGGACCGCGGTTTCCAGCGCCAAGTCGACCAACTGATCGGTACAGCCTGTGATTTCCGCGTTCAGATCACGCTGATCGTCGAACTGTACCGTCACGCGTTCCTCTGGATCGATCCATTGCCGAATGATGCGCGCCTTCTCTTGATTGTCCATCGACCGCCCTTCCCTCCTCGGTCTTTCCACCATACCGCCTACCCAAGGAGCTCGCGCCAGGGAAAAGTTCTAGCCGAATGTCTGCGCGGTTTTGAAGTTCACCCTCGCCATTCCGAGCGAAATCGCACGGCCCGCTCGCCGATCCCGCATTGGGAAGCGCGCGCCTTTCCGAAAGCCTCGCGTGTGACAAACTCAGCGCTGATTCATACATGACCGCATGAATACGGTCGTTTTGCGGATGCCCTTGCCGCCGTTCTCGTGGCAGCCCACTGGTCCGAAAGTTGCTGACTCCCAGAATCGACCTCGTTCAGGAGGAGACATCGGGCCATGGACTACGTGAAGCCGCAAGAGGTCGTGTCGGAAATGGTCGCCGCCGGAGCCGGCAAGCTCGATCTCCGGCCACGTGATTTGATTGTCCGCGGTGCATTAGCCGGCGCCTACCTCGGTGTCGCCACCAGCATGGCCGTCACCGCAGCGGTCGAAACCGGCAGTTGGCTCGTCGGCTCGCTCCTGTTCCCGTTCGGCCTTTGCCTTGCCGTTCTGCTCAAGACCGAAATCATCACCGGAAGTTTTGCTCTGTTGCCGTGCGTGGCCGCTGAAGGCCAAGCCAACGCCTGCATCAGCCGCGTCATGACGAACTGGGGATGGGTCTTCGTGGGCAACTTGCTAGGCAGCCTCCTTTACGCTGGCCTGCTTGCCATCGCCCTGACAACGGCGGGAGATGCCGCCGTCTCGGCCACGGGCGCGAAATTGGTCGCGCTTGCCGAGGCGAAGACCACGTATTACGCGTCTCACGGCGCCGCCGGACTGATCACAGCGTTGACGAAGGGCATCCTCTGCAATTGGATGGTGAGCCTGGCGGTGGTCTTCGCTTTTGCGACGACGTCCCTCTCGGGAAAAATTTTGGCCATCTGGGGCCCGACGGTGCTGTTTTTTTCGCAAGGCTTCGAGCACGCGGTCGTCAACATGTTCGTCATCCCCATCGGGCTGATGCTCGGGGCCCACGTGACGGTGGGCGACTGGTGGCTGTGGAACCAGATTCCCGTGACGCTGGGAAATTTGATTGGGGGGATGGTCTTCACGGGCCTGGCCATTTATTTCACCCACCGCCCGCAGGAACCAGCGCGGGCTCCGCGGCTCGCGCCGGTGGTCAACGACGAGCCGGAGGTGATGAAGTATTCTGCGTTTTGAGGAGCCGATGTCCGAGACCCGCCTCACCGGATGGCAGTTCTGTCTGTTCAATATCATCCTCGGGTTGGCGCACGTCGTGGTGCTATTCAACGCCGGCAGCTATGTCGCGCTGTTGCCGCACGCCGCCGGTGACCTCGGCGGGGTCCTGCCGAGCTTCGGCACCTGGGCGCAAACCGACTTCATCCTTGCCTTGGCCTTGGCGTTTCCCCTCGCCCGCTGGCTGTCCTGCCGGTACGGCGACGTCGCGGTGTTCACCGGTGCATTCGTCGGCTACGCGGCCGCTTCGGCGTGGTGCGCCGTAGACAGCAGCATCGTAACGTTCGTGCCAGCCCGCATTCTGCTTGGCCTGGCGGGGGGCGTCACGCTGCCGCTCGGACAGTCGCTCCTGCTCAAGGAATATCCGGACCGGCTGAAATCCCTCGGCCTGGCCGTGTGGGGCCTGTTCACGCTCATGCCGTTTACGCTGGGTCTCGCGACCGGCGGCTGGATCGCCGACGAGTTGGGATGGCGGATGCTGTTTGTCCTCAACATTCCCTTCGCCCTGGTGATCGCCGGCGTCACGGCCGCCCTGCTCTGCGGAAGAGCACCGGAGATCCGCTGCGAGCGATTCGATTGGGTGGGCTATCTGCTGTTCGCCTTGATCCTGGGCGCCGTGCAAACGATCTTGAACGAAGGCAATGACTTCGATTGGTTCGATGATCCCTTCCTGCGGGCCTTACTCATCGGGGTGGTCATCGCGGTTCCCGTGTGGGTCATTTGGGAGCTTGCCGAACCGCAGCCGGTGATCGATCTGCGGCTCTTCGCTCGGCGCAATTTTACGATCGGGCTCGTGTGTCTGGGCCTGGGGTTTTTGTCCATCCAGGGACTGCTCGCCTTGTTCGTCGTTCAGCTCCAGATCTTGCTCGGCTACTCCTCGACCCTTGCAGGGTTGGTGTTCCTTCCCATGCTCCTGCTCGGCGTGCCCATGATCGCGGTCATGCACGAGATCGCCAAGCGCATGGACGTCCGCGCGCTGATCTGCCTCAACGCCGTCGGGTTCGCCGCAGTCTTCTACTGGATCGGCTTGTTCGACGATCCCCACTCTTACGACCAACTCTTCTGGCCGATGGTGGTGGAAGGCCTCTTTTTGGGCTCCTTCTTCACGCCCCTGACCGTGCTGACCCTTCACGGCCTGTCCGGCGACCACATGCTGCGCGCCGCCGAAGCCGCCAATGTCGTCCGCATCGCCGCCGGCGCGTTCGGCATCGCCTGGCAGGGCATCGTGCTGTTCCGGCGACTCCCCTTTCACCAGCTGCAGCTCAGCGATCATTTCGGCGGACGGATTTCCGCTTCGTATGACGCGCTCCAGCAGATCACGGACCGATGGCAAGCCGCCGGCCTGGACCCCGCGGTGATTCCGCGCAAGCTCCTGCTCACGATCAAACAGGCAGCCGGGATCCTGGCCATGAACGATGCGTTCCTGGTGTCCAGCTTTCTCTGTCTCGCGCTGGCGGCGTTGGTATGGTTCGCCGAATCCAGCCGGGTTCCCGCACTCCAGTCGGCGGAGGCCGTCCGAGAGCTGGAAGCGGAAGAGATCATGGAGCAGCCATGAGGACGGCGCATTGGAGGCGGCACCTCGCCGGCCCGCTGGCCTTGTTGGTGAGCCTGTCCGGCTGCGCCTGGATCCCGAAGGGCGATCCTCCTGCCGACTATCTCGAACCGCCGGAGCTCAAGGAGACGCTGGACGAGGTCACCCGCCGCTTGGCGGAATGGCCCGAAGACCGCTGGTGGGAACAGTTTCAGAACCCCGAGCTGAATCGCCTCATGGACGTCGCGCTCAAGGACAACCCGGGTTTGAAGCGGGCCTCGGCACGCCTGCGGGAAGCCCAAGGCCTCGTGCGGGTGGAAGGGGCGCGGCTACTGCCCTTCCTCGAAGCCGACGCCTCACTGACGTACGAGCGCATCTCTCAGCACGGCGTCTTCGCCGCCCTCAATCCCGAAGTCGCCGGGGCCCGCATCCTGCTCGGCATTATCAATCCCTTGAGCTTCCGGTACGAGTTCGATTTCTGGGGGAAGAATCGCGCGACGCTCGAGGCGGCGTTGGGCCAGGCCCCCGCCGAAGAAGCGGAGAGCGCCGAGGTGCGGTTACGGCTCACCACCGCCGTCGCGCGGGCGTATTTCCGCGGCCAGGCGCTTCATCATCAATTGAACCTGGTCCGTTCGATCGTCGACATCCGCCGCAGCCTGCGCCAGCTGGCGGAAACACGGTTCCGGCTCGGCTTGGACAACGAATTGAGCGTCAAGCAAGCCATCGCCGACTATGAAGCGGCGGTCAAGCGGCAGGCCTCGGTCAGAGACCAGTTGGACGTGCAGCGCCATTTGCTGGCACGACTGGCCGGCAAAGGCCCCGACGATGTCGGCGAGCTGTTCACCCGTGCGACGCCGCTGATCCCCGATCGATTGCCTGTCCCCGACCACCTTTCGATGGGCCTGCTGATCCACCGCCCCGACCTCGCGGCCGCGCTATACCGCGCCGATTCGGCCGCCCGCCTCGTCAAGGTCGCCAAGACGCAGTTCTACCCGACGATCGATCTCACCGCGTTCGTCGGCTTCAATGCATTGACGCTGACGAAAGGCGCCGACCAGCTGGCCAACCTGCTGTTCTCCGGACAGAGCTTCTCCTACGGGATCGCGCCGGGCCTTCGCCTCCCCATCTTCGAAGGCGGCCGCCTGCGCGGCGAGTTGGCCGTCCAGCGGGCGGAATACGATGCGGCCGTGGAGTTGTACAACGAGACCTTGCTCAGCGCCCTTCGCGAAGTCGCGGACAGCCTCAGTGCCTGGCAGGCAACCCGGGAGATGCTGGCGTCCCATCAACGGCTGGTCGCGTCGCTGACCGAAGACTGGCAGATCGCCAAGGTCCGCCTGGTCACCGGCCTCGACGACGAGCGGGAGGTGCTGCGCCACCGTTATCCGGTGCTGGAGCAGGAATACGCCTTGCGCGCCCTCGAAAGCGACCAACTGGTCGCCGCGGTGGACCTCATCGAAGCGCTGGGTGGCGGGTACCACAACGCCGACATCGAGCAACGCTCCAACCCCCACTCCCTGGTGCAGTAGCCATGACCACCCTCGACAGCGCCCCCCCGACGGCCTCTCCTCCGCATCAGGTCGCCCTGCGGTCGGAGCGCAATCGCCGGCTCTTGTGGGTGGCCGTGCTCGTTGCCCTCGCCGGCTTGGCCTACGCAGTCTATTGGGTGACCACGGGTCGCCACGTCATCCAGACGGACAATGCCTATGTGACGGGCAATCTGGTGCCGGTCGCGGCCCAGGCGACCGGCATCATTACCCACGTGCTGGCTGAAGAAACACAATTCGTAAACCGCGGCGACGTCATGATTCGGCTGGACGAGCACGAAGCCTATGCCGCCCTCGGCCGTGCCAAGGGACGGCTGGGGGAAACCGTCCGCCGCATCAATGCCTTGTTCATCACGAAGCGGCAGCTGGAAGAAAAACTCGCAGCGCGGAAGGCGCGGCTCGACGTCGTTCGCCACGACCTCGACCGCTATCGCAAGGCGTCCCCGAGCGGAGCCGTGTCGAAGCAAATCGTGCAAAATGCCACCGACCAGCTTCAGGCCCTCGAAGCAGACGTGCGTGAAACGCAGGCGGAGTACGACGCCTTGGACGCCCAAATCGGGGGCACGACCGTCATGGAACACCCGGCTGTCGAATTGGCCAAGCATGAGTTCATCATGGCGCATCTGGAATACGCCAGGCAGCAGATCCGTGCGCCGGTCTCAGGCTACGTGGCGAAACGTAAAGCGCAGGTCGGCGACCGGGTCCGGCCCGGCATGAATCTCATGACCATCGTGCCGCTCGATCATCTGTGGGTCGAAGCGAACCTGCGTGAAACGGACGTCGCCGACATTCGTCCGGGCCAGCCGGCCGACGTGCGGGTCGACCTGTATGGAAGCCGCCATACCTTTCACGGAATCGTCGAGGGCCTCGTGCCCGGAACCGGCAGTCCCTTTGCGCTGCTGCCGCCCGACAACGCGACCGGCAATTTCATCCACATCACCGAGCGGGTGCCGGTTCGGATCGCCCTCCCGGCAGAGGAGATCCGCGAATATCCCATTCGCCCCGGTTTGTCCACCGTGACGACGATCCATGTCCATGAACCGGGCAACTCCGTATGGACGTCGCTTGCGAAGCCCGATACCGACGAATATCAGACCGACGTGTATGGCGACGAACTGACCAGTGCCGAGTCGCTGGCCCAGGGCGTCATCACCGGCAACGTCATCGGCAAGCCTCGCTCCCAAGAGGGCCTGCCCGCGGAGGGCGCCGTGGACGATCTCGCCGCCTCGACGATCG
>JBDZVU010000003.1:0-85974 GCA_040255845.1 Nitrospiraceae bacterium
GCCCGCGCGATCGCGTCCACGACGTCGCCTTCTCGGATCATGGTGTTCCAGGTCCACGCGGTTTGGGAGGGTATCCGGATCGAAGGGCAGTCGCTCTCCCGCCCGACGTACAGAAGCGTCACCGTGCCGGGAGACACCGCCAGTTCCTCGGTCACCCGCCGCGCCGCCTCGATGGCGGGCTGCGCCGGCGGGTCCCCGGCCACCGGCACCAGAATGCTGGCAAGCGACACGGACCCGTCCTTCGTCGAAACGAAGCCCTGCTCCCCGTAGGGAATGAAGAGGGTCATCGCGCCGCTGCCTTCGGAAATCGGCCGGCCGACGGAGTGCTGAAACCATCGAATCTGCCCTTCCTGCCGCCTGGTCGCCAACACGACCAAATCCGTCGGGTGCGATGAAAGATAGCCCAGCACGGCGCGGACGGGGTTTTGATCCCGCGCCATGACCTTTTTCACGTGAATGCCCAGCGCAGCGACGTCCGTGCGCTTGCTTCCCGGCGGCAGGAGCCCCCAGCGCTCCAGCATGGGCCGGACGCCGGCCAACTCGGACCATTCGGTGAGGCCTTCGGACGCCACATGCATGATGTCCAGGCTTGCCCCTCTGAGCAGGGCGATCTTCAGGGCATGGGCAAACGCCACCTCACTGCCCGGAGAAAAATCCGAGGGATGGAACACGTGTTGAACCCGTGCCGCAGGTGAGGGATGGTCGTCAGCCATACAGACTCCTTATTGAGGCGGTGAATCGTTGTCCCTATCAGATGTATTTCCTATAAAGGTTTCCCAGCGCGTCATGCAAGACAATCATTACGCCTTTTCCTTTCCTCAGTGCTCGGGACGCCCCCAGGACAACCCCCAGCCATCTCCTTCTACGCCCAGCACAATCTTGAAAGCGTGAGACAGCCTACGCTACTGTGCTAAGAGCCTGAGAGGATGGGAACCCCACCTTCGCCGCGATCCGCAGGGTGTCATGCCTTTTTCTTTTCGAAGACCATTCAGCAGAACCACCCGTTGGATGCTCGTGACGGCGGCGCTCGTGGCGCTCTACGCCATTGCCGGCTTCTTCATCGCTCCCCCGATCATCCGCTCGCAGCTCGAATCCAAGCTGACGGAACAACTGCGTCACCCGGTCGCCGTCAAGGAAGTCCGCCTCAATCCCTTTGCCTTGTCGCTCACCCTGAGGGAGTTTTCGATCAGCGAACCGGATCAGCGGCCGCTGGTCGGATTCGAAGAATTCTACGTGAACGTGGAAGCCTCTTCCGTCATCAATCGGGCGCTGACCTTTTCCACCATCAGGCTCCGGCACCCGTACGCCGTCGTGACGGTCCGTCCCGACGGGTCGCTCAATCTGGCCGACCTGCGTCCCGCCGGCGGCGAGGAGCCCGCCGACCATCCCGCCGCTGAACCGCCGGACGAGGCCGCCGACAAAGGCTTGCCGGCGGTCATCGTGGATCTGCTGGACTTCGATGGCGGCATCCTGGAGTTCCATGACGAGTCCAAACCCACGCCGTTCTCCACCGACATCGTGCCGATCAGCTTCACCTTGCAGCATTTCAGCACGAAAGCGGACACCCCCGACGTGCTGAGTTTCCAGGCTGAGATCGGCCCGGGGGAACAGATCGAATGGCATGGCGCGGTGCATATCGAGCCGCTCGACTCGGAGGGCAGACTGACCCTCAAAGGCCTGAAGGCCCGCACGCTGTGGTCGTACATTCAGGATCGCGTCAATTTTGAACTCACCGACGGGCTGATCGACGTGACGGCCGTCTATCAAGTGAAGCTGGACCGAGACGCGCTCCAAGCATCGCTCACGGACGGAGCGGTGTCGGTTACACAGCTTGCGGTTGCCGAGCGTGGATTCCGTGACCCGTTGATCGTCGTGCCAGAATTTTCTGTTGACGGCATCGCGGCGGACCTCGCCACCCGCGCCGTCCGGATCGCCGAGGTCCGGACACGCGACGCCCGCATCGAAGGCTGGCTGTACCCCGATCGACGGACCAGCTTCCATGACCTGTTCCTCCAGGAGCCCCCTGCGGCCCCGGCAGCCTCTCCGCCCTCGGAGCCCCCCACTAAGCCGGCAGAAGAGCCCTGGTCGATCACGATTGCCCGCGTGAACCTCGACAACTATGGCATCACCATGGAAGACCGCGCCCCAGCGACGCCGGCCCGCATCAGCGTGCGTCCTTTGCGGATCGCGCTCGAGAACGTCTCCTCCAACCTGAGCGAGGCGATCGCCCTCGACGTCTCCGCCCGCATCAACGACACGGGGTCCGTGTCGGTCAAGGGATCGCTGACGCCGGATCCTCTCGCCGTCGACGTCGATCTCGATGTCGGCAAGATCGCGTTTCCTCCATTCCAACCCTACGTCGATGGCGTGGCGCGGGTGAACGTCAAGAGCGGCGCAGCGAGCGTGGCCGGCCATGTTTCCTATCGGGCCAAGCCGGCGAAGCAACCCCAGATTCAGTTCCGGGGGAAGGCTGCCGTCACGGATTTGGTGACACAAGACGCCGCGCTCGGCAAAGACCTGCTGAAGTGGAGTGAGTTGGCCGTCAACGGCATCGCCGCCGACGTGGAGCCCACCAAGATCGACATCGCAGAAATCGTCGTGACGAAACCGTATGCCAGCTTCATTATCGGGCCTGACCGCACGACCAACGTGCAACAGCTGCTCGTGAAGGCCGATGCCGAATCGCCGCCCGAGGAGCCGCCTCCCGCCGCACAGCCGGCCCCGCCTCCTCCCGTCCGCATCGGGGTGATCCGCATCGTGGATGCCGCCGGCCATTTTGCCGACTTTTCTCTCAAGCCCGTCGTGGACACCGGCATTTTCGGATTGACCGGCACCATCAAAGGCCTGTCGTCCAAGGAACTCTCCAAAGCCGACGTATCCCTCGAAGGCCGGGTGGATAAGTACGCGCCCATGGCGGTTAAGGGGACCATCAATCCGTTGACCAGCGAGGCCTTCACCGACATCGCCGTCACCTTCAAGAACGTCGAACTGACGAAGGTCTCGCCCTATTCGACCAAGTTCGTCGGGCATCCCATCAAGAAGGGGAAGATTTCGCTGGATCTCCGATACAAGCTCTCCAAGCACATCCTGGAAGCCGAAAATGACGTGGTCGTCGATCAACTCACACTCGGCGACAAGGTCGAAAGTCCCGAGGCCGTATCTCTGCCGGTCAAGCTCGCCGTGGCGCTCCTGAAAGACCGGAACGGCGTGATCGACATCGACCTGCCCATCCGGGGCGACCTCAACGATCCAGACTTTAAATACGGCCGCGTGTTGTTGGACGTGCTCATGAACTTGGTGGCCAAGGCCGCGACGTCGCCGTTCAGCCTTGTGGCGGGTCTGGTGGGCGGCAGCGGCGAGGAACTGAGTCACGTGCAGTTCCAAGCGGGAGCCAACGCGCTGGCTCCGGAAGAAGAAAACAAACTGCGCTCATTGGCTAAAGCGCTCGCCGAACGCCCGGAACTGCGGTTGGAAATCGCGGCCGCGGCCGATGCCCAATCGGACCGCGCCGCATTGGCTGAAACCAAGCTGTACCGTGAACTGGAGGCGCTCAAGGACAAGGGCGCCAAGCCCGGCGACGGATCGGCGGCCGACCAGGAGACGATCCGCTCGCTCCCGGAGCCTGAACAGGCCGAGCTCATCAAGGCCCTCTATCGCCAGAAGTACGGCACCCTCCCCGAACCGCCTCGGGCCGACGGCGAGGCGACGCCGACCGCCGTCTCGACTCAGTCTCTCAAAGACCGTCTGATAGCCGACATGTCGATCGACGAGGCCGAGCTTCGCCGGCTGGCCCAAGATCGCGGAAAATCCATCCAGCAGTTTCTGGTCGGCCAAGGCAGCATCGACCCGGAGCGTCTCTATCTGTTGGAGGTTCAACTCAATTCCACGGCCCAAAACGGCACCGTACCGAGCAGCTTGAACCTCACGGCCGAGTAGCGGCCGTTTACGCCATGGATTTGGCCACCCAGCCAGGCCCGGCCCGCAACCCCTCACGAGCCGGCCTCCTCCTGTTGTCCGCCCTCCTCTGGCTGTGGCCTGCCCCGGCCCATCCGGCGGATCCGACTCATCTGCAGGCAGTCATCGGTGAATCCCGATTGACGTTCGCCCGATTCGTCGGCGATCCGAGCATGGGATGGTTTCGGGACCGCGCCAGGCGGGCCCGCGCCGTCTTCATCGCTCCGCGAATCACGCGGGCCGCCTATCTGTTCGGCGCCTCGTGGGGAACCGGAGTCCTCCTGGTGCGCGACGTCACGACGGGCCGGTGGAGCGAGCCTGCCTTCTATCAACTTTCGGGCGTGAGCTTCGGCCTCCAGATCGGCGCGCTGCGTTCGGAGATCGTGGCGCTCGCGACCGACGATGCCGCGGCCGACGAGATGATGGATGGGGCGTTCGTCTTCGGGCTCGGGGGCACTGTCGCCCTTGGACGCGGCGGCGGCCTCAGCGGCGCGCTGAACCTTTCATCAAGGAGCGGCGTCATCACGGCCAGCGCGGCGTCCGGCTTCTTCGCGGGGATCGCGGCAGGCGGAACGCTCGCGCTGGCCAGGAACGGCGCGAACGAGCTGTACTACGGACGCCCCGTTGATCTGGAGGAGCTGCGGCACAGCGTCACGACTCAGTGGTATTCCGAGCGCCTCGTCAAGACGCTGACCGAACTCACCGGGGCCGAGACGGAGGCCGGCCGATGAGAATATCGGGCACGGCTCTGCTCGCGCCACTCGTTGCCTGCCTGTTGTACGCCTGCGCCTCGTCCCCCGATCTCTATACAGACGGCGTGCTCGTCGCGGCACCGGAGTCCGGGCCCGCCTCGTTCACCGTCCTGACCTACAATGCCTGGCACGGCTTGAACACCGGTGAGTTTTGGGCGACGCCAGGAGAACCTCCGGAGGTCAATCAGGCTCGCCTGCAGTTCCAGGCCGCTCAGATCGCGGCGGTGCATCCGGACCTCATTCTGCTGCAGGAGATCAACCCGCTCCCCGCGCGGGCCGACGCGTTGGTGGCGGCATTGGCCGATCGCGGCCTGCGTTACGACGTCATCCACCAAGTGGATGCCTGCGGCATACGGGTTCGCGGAAAGGCGGCCCTCGTCTCGGGATTGAACAATGGCCTGGCCATTCTCGCTACGCCGCGCCTTTCCCTCCGCAAACTCACCGGTCTGAAACTCAGCGGCGACTTCGGCCGCTGCGACAGCCTGTCGGGCGTTCAACTGGAAGAGCTCCGCTACGCGCTCATCGGCGACATCACCATTCCGGAAACGGGGCAGCACTACCTCATCGCCAGCACCCACCTGCATTCTGGTATTGAGGCCGGTGCGATCTTCCTGGAGGGCCTCGAACGCGCCCATGGCTCCGGATATTTGGCACGCTACCCGGCGTTTCGGTGGCAGATTGACCTGTCGCGGCTGCGGCGCATCGGCGAGCTTGACCTGCTCACCCGCACGCTGAGGCAGTTCCGCCGGAACGGCGCCTATGCGGGGTTTGCCATGGGCGGGGATTTCAATTTCGAGCCGGATTTTCCGGAGTATGAGGAGGCCCGGCTCTTACGGTTGACCGACGCCTACACCATCGCGGCCAGGGGTGGTGATTTGTTTACAGCCGATCCGGAACGAAACCGCCTGATCCAAGCCGGTCTAGAGACGGGTCTGCCACCCGCGGTTCAACTCGTCTTCCGAGGGCTCCCTGAGGAGCTGGCTGAGCAAGCACGTACGGCCTATCAAGCGGAAGCGCGCCGCCCCCGGCGCATCGACTACCTATGGATCGACACGTTCTTCCCCGGCTATTGCGTGACACAGCAATTGTTCGGCATCGACGTCGATGCAGCGGGTCTTCCCGGCTCCGACCACTATGGAGTGCTGACGAGGTTCGTGCGCGAAGGCGGCGGCTGCATCGAAGGGGCCCCTGCGGCCCGATAGTGCCGGCTAAGGCTTGGCTTTCGGCGGATAGTCGGCAAACGCTTTGGCAAGGGCTTCCTACACCATTTCGATATTTTCCTCTTTCGAGTCAGCCATCGTGCCCACCGGTGCACGCGACCTCGCCGCCGACGAGCGCCGCCAGCAGCGCCATCGCGATCCAGCGGACGAACGTGAATCGATTTCCGCTGCGCCGGAGCATGCCCTGTTCCGTCCTCATGGTCAACGCGCCTCGCCCCGCACCTTATAAAACGTGGCCGCGAACTGTTCCACCATGCTCCGGAGGCCCTTGTGGATGGCCTCCCCGATCTCATCCTTCGGCCCGTACCCCAGAATCGCCCTATTCCACAGACTGCCGGGGATCCTAGGAAGCACGTACGAGCCGGCATTGCAATCTACATGATACGCCACGATGTGGTGCTCGCCGACCGTCCAGACCTCACAGGTGAAGAACCCTAGCTGGCTCAGCCGGTCGCTCCCTTCCGTGTGGAGGCTGGAGAGCTCCAGCGCCACCCCGGGGAAATTTTTGAGGAACACCAGCCGAGTCGTGTCGGTCAATTCACTGCCCGAGAGTCCGATCCTCTCCGCCGTCCCCAGCGTCTGGACTTCTACGGACACAAACTTCTTGATCTGCTTCAGTTCCGCGAACGACGGCTGGTCGATCGCGGCCGCCGCCATTGCGCCAAGCGGCGGCAACGAGGCCCACATTGCCATAGCCAGCGTAGCTTTCACGACCCAGTTCTTCATCTGCATGGTTCGCCCCTCGTAAGAATCCATCAGGCTCCGCCGGACAAGTGTGCCACAACCGGCCGTCCTAAGCAGCAATGAAGTACAAAGCGACCATCCTGCCCGCCCTTCCCTGCGGCCACGTATTGGAGTACCATAGCGCCGGGTCCTGAGGATCGCCCGCATGGCTCATCTCACATTCTCCGATCCGGCTGCCGAGCGGCTGTACCAGCAGGGTGAGACGGAACTGGAGCAGACCCAGTCAGCCGACTCGGTGCTGCGAAAAGCCGAGCGCAGCGCGCAACTCGATTCACCCACCGACATCCTGCAATCGGCCTTGTTCTATCTGGCGGCAGCCCATTTCCTGGAAGCGCGGGATCCGGCCAAATCGGCGCATGCCTATCACAACGCCGGACAACAACTCCATCGGCTGCAGCAATATAGCCAGGCCGGACGGGCCTTCTCCAGCGCGGGAACGCAGGCTGAACGGGGGGCCGCAATCTCACCGGAAGCATCGGAGCGGCATCAATTGCAGCATCTGGCGGTGCGGGCCTATTCGCGGGCCAACCATTCGTTTGCCGAAGCCGGCGAATTGGAGTTGTCCGAAGCGGAATACTTGAACGAGCGCAATGCGCGGATCACGTGGGCCCACATGCAGGGCCGCCATCCCTGGGCCCAGCTCACGTGGAAGGCGACGAGCAATTTCGGTACCAGCATCCCGCGCTGGGCGGCGTGGATCTGCGGCTCACTCGTCGTCTTCAGCCTGTTGTACGAAGCCTTCTTCCGGCTTGAGTGGCTGCAGCCGATGAGCCACACGGAGCCTTCTGCCTGGATCCCTTTGTGGTCGGGCTTCTACTACGCCATCAACGTCACATCCTCGCTGGCCTTGGTCGAATACCAACCCACTCATCCGATTTGTCAGGCGGTGGTCATGCTGAACGTGATGGTCGGCTATCTCTTCCTCGGCATCGGCATCGGCATCATCGGCCACATGATCAAGACCCGGGGCTGACCCTCTCCTCCGCCGCGCGCGGCGCATCTCCTATCGCCGAAGCGCAGCCACTTCCACCGCGCTCGCCATCCGCCATTGCCCGGGCAGCAGCCCTTCGAGCATGATCGGGCCGATTCGGCTGCGCACCAATCGCAGGGTGGGATGACCGACCGCGGCGGTCATGCGCCGGACCTGCCGATTCATGCCTTCCTGCAGTGTGAGCTCGAGCCAGGCGGTCGGGACCTGCTTGCGGTAGCGGATAGGCACAGGCCGCTCGGGCAGGGCCGGCGCCTCCGGCAACAGACGCACCTGTGCTGGTCTTGTCTGCCGGCCACCCAAGACCACGCCGCGCCGCAGTCGCGCCAGCGCGTCTTCGGTGGGGATCCGCTCCACCTGCGCCCAATACTGTTTCGGCAGCTTGTGAACCGGATCGGTGATCCGATGAGCCAACGCTCCGTCGGAGGTCAAAATCATCAGCCCTTCGCTGTCTCGATCGAGGCGGCCGGCGGCATAGACTCCCAGTAGGTCGATGTAGTCGGCCAACGTCGGCCGGCCTTCCGGATCCGTAAAGCACGGCAGCACCCCATAGGGCTTGTTAAAGACGATCGTGACCGGGCGCGACGGCTTCACGCCCCGCAGTGTCTCACAGAGCCGGCGCGCGGCTCTAGCGTCCGACCGTCGAGTTTAGTAATCTGGCCCTCGTGCTCACGACGCGTCACTGGAGGATGCTCATGATCGCGCTCATCGCCTTGCTGGCCTTCATGCCCCTGCTCACAGCCTGCGCGTCGGAACAGACGCCCGCGCCCGCATCGATCCAGTCGGGCTCCCCGAGCGGCGCGGCGCCGTCGGACGTCCCGCGGCGTCGGATGGTGTCGCTCGACGGCGTCAATCTCAGCATCCTCGAGGCGGGCACCGGCGACCCGGTCGTCTATGTGCACGGCGTCGTGACGACCAGCAACATCTTCCCCCCGTATCTTGCGGCCTACTCCCCGGCGTTCCTGGGGATCGCGGTCGATCTCCGAGGCTACGGCGATTCCGACAAACCGGCGACCGGCTATACCATCACGCAGTTCTCCCGGGATCTCATCGCGCTCGCCGACAAGCTGGGACTCCGCAAGCCCGTCTGGGTCGGGGTGTCCATGGGCGGCATGATCCTGCAGCAGTTGGCGCTCGACTACCCGGACCGCGTCCGGGCGCTCGTGTTGGTGTCGACCACGGACGGCGCGATGGTGTTGGACAAGGACCTCCCCAGCATCGGCAATCCGCGTGACTACCGCGACGTGTCGCGGCAAATCATCATCGAGAGCTTTCCGGCCGGCACTCCGCCGTCGCTCTATCAACCGCTGCTGGATCGGATTCCGACGTGGAATGCCACCGTTCTGCGGGAAGCGCTGACGAGCATGGCTCAGGCGAACGTGCAGGGCCAGATCAGCCGCATCACCGTCCCGACCCTCGTCGTCGTGGGAGCCAAGGATGACGTCGCCACACCGGCGATTGCACGACGCATCCAATCACAGATTGCCGGCGCGCAACTGGCGGAGTTCAACACCGGTCACTTCATGATGGCCGAGGACCCGAACCGCTTTCGCGACGTGCTGGGGACGTTTCTCCGGAGCCTGCCTCCGGACCATTGATCCACACGCAAGATGCCTGGAGGAGCGTCCCTACAAAATTTCACTAGGGGCAGCCCCAGGTCGGAGCCGCCTGCGCGCTAACCGCCTGAGTTTACGTAGAACGCCTCGTGCCGCCATCGGCTTTCGCACGTCCCGGCAATGGCACCCGCCTTGCTCTCCTCCCGATTCGCGACAGCGTGCCTCTCACAAGACAGTGTGAGGGCCGGCTGGCATGCTGCCGCACCCATTCACTCCCATTCACAGGAGGTTCCCATGAATCGCTCCGTCAGTATCCTTGCCCTGGCAGCATTGCTCACGTTCGGGTTCGGACCCGCGATGACGTTCGCGTCGGAACCGGCCCCTGCAGATACGAAGGACAAGAAGGAGATGACCGGCGGAAAGGCCGATGACCAGAGCAAGGACAAAAAGGAGATGGGTGGCAAGTAAGCCGCCTGGTGGGGCGCCGTTTGACCGGCGCCCCACCCTGTTCCGCTGTATGGTCTGTCATACGCTCAGCTCCTGCCACGGGGGCAGATGACCACACCATAGGCCGCACACCCTACACTCTACTTCTGTTAAGCCCCTGAAACTTCTGAAGATCTCCATCAGCGGTACGCACCCGCTTTGGGGCATTGGGATTGCTCACTCGCCTGCTGGTTCGTCGGCCCTTGTCTTTCTCTATGTATGAAGGAGGCACCCATGCACCGACGCGTCGTTGACTCTCAGACCGCCCTCATGCTGCTGGCGTGCGCGCTCCTGCCGGTGGGATGCGTCAGCACAGACACCCACACCAAAGCGCTCACCGAACTCACCGCGGCAAAAAAAACCGCCGCCCAGCAAGCCGCTGAACTCGAAGCCTTGAGGAAACAAAAGGAGGCGGAGGCCGAGCAGCTGAAACAGCAACTCGCGGCGCTCCAGCAGAATCTCGACCAAGAGTCGGGCCAGCGACAAGCTGCCGAATCGTCGATCGCGCAGCTGCAGAGCGAGATCCGCCAAGCGCAGCAACAAGCCGACGCCTTGGCGCGGGAGCGGGATGCCTTGAAGAGCCGCGGCGATGAATTGCAGGCCAAGCTCGATGGACTGGAGCGCGACAAAGGGCTGCTCACCACCGAGCTTGACGGCGTGCGGGCTCAAATCAAGGATCTGGAGCAACAAATGGCCAGCGGCAGCGCGACGGCCCAGGATCAAATCACCAAGCTGCAGCAGCGCGCGAAAGAGCTGGAAGCCGAATCCGCCCGCATCGCGACGGAACGCGAGCAACTCCGCCAAGAACAGTCGCAGCTCGCCGCCACGCTGGAGCAGGAGCGGCAACGCCTGAAGGCTGAGGCAGAGGAGAAAGAGCGGCTGGCCAGGGAACAAGAGAAGCTGCGCCAGGAGCAATCGCAACTGGCGGCCAATCTGGAGCAGGAGCGGCAGCGCCTGAAGGCCGAGGCGGAGGAAAAAGAACGGCTGGCCAGGGAACAAGAGAAGTTGCGCCAAGAACAATCGCAACTGGCGGCCAATCTGGAGCAGGAGCGCGAACGCCTCAAGGCCGAGGCTGCCGAGAAGGCCAGACTGGAAGCCGAACGGGCGGCCAAGGAAGAGGAAATCCGCCGGCTGACCAAGACGCAGGAAGACCTGTCGCGCTCGCTCCAGGATGAAATCGCCAAGGGCAACATCACCATTCAACAGGTTCGGGACAAGCTGACGATCAACATGGTGGATCGCGTCCTGTTCGACTCCGGACAGGCCGTCATCAAGCCCGCCGGCCTCAAAGTCCTCAAGCAGGTGGGCGACGTGCTCAAAAACGTCACAGACAAGCAAATCCGGATCGAAGGCCACACCGACAACGTGCCCATCAGCGTGAAGCTCCAGGACAAGTTCAAAACGAACTGGGAGCTTTCCACCGCTCGGGCCACCACGGTCGTCCGGTATTTGATCGACCATGGCGGCGTGGACCGGCAGCTGCTGTCCGCCGTGGGCTATGCTGAAACGCGCCCCATCGCATCGAACGACACCGAAGAGGGGCGCAGCTCGAATCGGCGGATTGAGATCGTCCTCTATCCCAAGGACCTGCAGGAGATCACCGGCAAGCTGAACGCAGCGGCCGCCTCCACCAATTAGTGCGCTCGGCGGGGCGCCGGCCACCATCGGCGCCCCGCTTCCCCCTCCGCGACGCCTCCCCAGCTCCATCCTTTCCCCTACTCATCCGATTCCGCTATGATGACCCGGTGGGTCCGCTGCGGTGACTGCTGCCCAGTGAGGTGCACGATGCAGACATGGGTCCTGACGCTCCTCGTGATGAGCCTGGCCTTGGGGCCGGCGGCCTGCGACTGGGCCTATCTCGGCGCCATGGAGAAATTGGGGTACGCCAAGCGCGACATTTTGACCAGCCGCGTGAAATCGGCGCGCGATGCCCAGCAGGAGGCCAAGAAGGACATTCAAAACGCCCTGGAGGAGTTCGGGAAAGTCGTGTCCTATGACGGCGGCGATCTCGAAGCGGCCTACCGCAAATTGAATGGAGAACTGGAGACGAGTGAGGACAGCGCGGCGGCGGTCCGCAAGAAGATCGAGGACGTGGAAAGCGTGGCGGATGCGCTCTTCTCGGAATGGAAGAAGGAACTGGGCCAGTATTCGAACGCCGATCTTCGCCGAAAGAGCGAGCACAAGCTGGTCCAGACCAAAGCGCGGTACAGCGAGATGCTGACCGCCATGAAGCGCGCGGAGCAGCGCATCGATCCCGTCCTCAAGCCGCTGCGCGATCAAGTGCTCTACCTGAAGCACAATCTCAATGCGCGGGCGGTGGCGGCCATCAAAGGGGAGCTGGTGAAAGTCGACGCGCAGGTGGATCGGCTCATCAAGGACATGAACCGCTCGATCGCCGAAGCCGATGCGTTCATCGACGCCATGGAAAAGGACCAGGCCTGAGGAAGGCGCGCCAGTCCGTCAGGCGCCATCTTGTCAGCGGGCCTGGGTCGACCGACGCACCGAGCCCTCGCTCATGACGCTCACTCGAAAGGATGTCACATGCACGTCGTTCGCTCTTCCCATCGAATTGTCCTTCTGATCGCTCTCGGCACGATCCTGTGCGCTGCGCCGGCGCCGGCCCAGGCGACGATTTCACCCGAGGCGCTCGCCCGCGCCAAACAGGCGACGGTCGGCATATTGGAAGACACCCAGGATCAGCGCACGCCCGACAAGCCCGGAAAGATCGCCGTGCGAGGCACTGGCTTTCATTTTCGCGACGGCTATGTCATTACGGCGCGGCACGCCGCGGAGAAGCACGATCCCACGACGGGGACCGTCATCCAGAAGCAGGTACGGATCCTCACCACGGATCTCCACGAGCTGCCCGCCGATCTCGTGGGCGACAGCGCGTTCATGGACGTGGTGGTCTACCGGGTGATGGAGCCGCACCGGGCCAAACTGCCCGTAGGCACGTCGTTCTCGAAGGGTGAGGTGACGCCGGGCATGGAGGTCTTCACGGTGGGCTATCCCATGGGCTGGGGGCCGACGATGGCGTTCGGCCGCCTGGGGAACACCAATACCTTCTTGGCCACGGTCGATACGCGCCTGGTCCAAGCCGACCTGTCCGCGTGCAGCGGCAACTCCGGGGGCGGGCTGTTCAACCCCCAGGGCGAGATCGTGGGCATCATGCACGCGATCATCCAGACGGAGCGCGACGATTCCACCGCCTACTGCAGCCGCATGGCGTTTGCCATTCCGGGGATCCTCGCGGAGCGCATTGTGACCGCCGCCCTCGCCGGCAAGCCGCTCACGTTCTCCAAGATGGGCATCCAGATGACGCCGGTGAAGGACGGGACGAAATGGCGCATGGCGGTCAAAGACGTATCGGAACCAGCCAAGGCGGCCGGCATTCAAAAGCACGACATTATCATTGCCGTGGACGACACCGAGATCGATGACGCGGCGCACCTCAAGAACTACCTGATCGAACGTACGACCCCGGGCCAGCGCGTGGCGGTCAAGGTCCGCCGAGCTGACGCCAATCTGACCTTTACCGTGACGCTAGCGGGAGGATGACTCGGCGGGAAACGCCTGGAACCAGCCGTGGGATTGCACCAGCGTGACGGGGTGCCCGAACACCGCGCTGACGCGGTCCTCCGTCATCCCTTCCATTTTGCCCCCATCGAACACGATCGTCCCCTCTTTCAGCATCACGAGACGCTCGATCTCAGGCGGGATTTCATGGAGATGGTGCGTCACGAGCAAGACGGTTTTCCCCTTCCGCATCTGTGCCCGTACGAGATCCAGATAGTGGTAACAGGCCGCGACATCCAACCCGCTCGTCGGCTCGTCCAGAATCAGCACGGGCGGATCATGGACGAGCGCACGCGCGAGCAGACAACGCCGCTGTTCCCCGGTCGACATGTGCCCAAACCGCCGCTCCGCCAGGAACTCCACACCGAGCTCCTTCATCACCTGGCGCGCGCGGGCGTGCTCCCGCTCGCCGAACTCCTGGTACTCGTAGGTGTCGTTGCTGGCATAAAACCCGGACAGGACGACGTGCAGCCCTTCGGCGCAGATGAGGTAGTCCCGCTGAAGATCGTGCGAGACGACCCCGATTCGTCTCCGGATGTCCCAGACGTTCCACCCATCTTCATCGAAGAGGCGCAGCCTCGTCCGGTCGAGCGGCACGGGGTGCAGCCCCCCCAACAGCAGTTGGAGCAACGTTGATTTCCCCGCGCCGTTGGGTCCCAGCACAACGGCATGCTCGCCCTCCATCAACCGGAAGGACAAGTCTGTGAAGACACAGGTGTTCCCCCGGTAGACCGTTGCGTGCTCGATCTCCAATACCGGCCTCATGCCCTGTCTCCTTCGGCGCTCTCGTGCCCTCGTAAATTTTCCAGGTTGATTCCGCTCATCAAAGGGGTGCAGACTCCCGGTCCTACGAGGCAGTTCACCGGGAGGCTCCCTATGTGGAGCGCCGAGGTCCTGGAAGTCAATCCTGCCTGCGACGTCACGGTCCATACTCTCGGACCGGGCAACCAAAAAGTCCTGCTCGCTGATCAGTTTTATCGATACCCTCAGAAAATCGTGGAACTGGCGCTTGGTCTGTACTACACCGAATCTCGGGCCGTGGTCGGGAGCTATCCGGGATCGCGCGCCATGATCACCCTCGACACCACCCCCCTCATCCAGACCCTGTCGAAGCTCTGGGGCGAACAGCTCCGCCCCTTTCACGCCGAGTACCACCCGGTGATCTTTTCGGCGATTCAGAACCGCGATTACAAACTGAGCCCCTGGCAGCGCCAGCCGCATATTGATCAAGGCGTCACCGCGATGGTGTACCTGAACCCCGAGGAAATGTGCAGCGGCGGCACCGGGATCTACCGCCATCGTCCCACCGGACTTTCGCGCGTGCCGATCGGGCTCACGCGGGCGCTGACCGAACTAGCGGGGCGGCACGGCCTCTCCACGCAGGCGCTCCGGACGCCTGACGGCTATGCCGAATTCATGAATACGGTCTTCTTCAAGACGGAGTACGCAGTACCGGAGAACCGGTACATCAACGACGGGAACGAGTATTGGGAGTTGCTCTATAAGATCGAGATGAAGCCCAACCGCCTCGTCATCTTCGACGGGCGCATGTTCCACTCACAGCACATCGCCCCCACCCAGTTCCGCGACTACTTCCGGATGAATCAGATACTCTACTTCCAAGGTCACGACTAGCCCAGGTTGTTGAAACAGCCCTCCAGCTTCGTGCTCGTTCCGCTCAGGGCGTCGACGTACCAAGCACGTGCGCCTCGATCGCTCGCGCAACTGCACGCCTTCACGCTTCGCTGGGATCCGGATCGACTTTGGTGGAGGAGGATGGTGCCGTTCGGGAGGAGGATCGCTTGACGGCGCCTGGGATTTTCGGCGTCTTCGTCGCCACGTCGGCGTTCTGCGCCCGATGCAGCAACGCATGGTCGATGAGAACCAACGCCATCATGGCTTCGACAATGGGCGTTGCCCGGATGCCCACGCAGGGATCGTGGCGGCCAGTCGTTTCGACCGTCACCGGCCGTCCCTCCTTGTCGATGGATCTCCGGGGAATACGGATGCTGCTGGTCGGCTTGATGCCGACGCTGACCACGATGTCCTGGCCCGTCGAGATGCCGCCGAGGATGCCCCCGGCATGGTTGCTCAAGAACCCGTCCGGCGTCAGTTCGTCGCCATGTTCGGACCCGCGCTGGCTGACGGAGCGGAAGCCGTCCCCGATCTCCACCGCCTTGACGGCATTGATGCTCATCAAGGCCGCGGCCAGATCGGCGTCGAGCTTGGCGTAGACCGGGGCGCCCCACCCGACCGGCACTTGTTCCGCGACCGCCGTGATTCTGGCCCCGACCGAATCGCCGGCCTTGCGGAGATCGTCCAGAAAGGCTTCCAGCTTCGCCACGATCTCTGCGTTCGGCGCAAAAAACGCGTTCTGACTGACCGCCCCCCACTCCTTGAACGGCACCTCGATCGGCCCCAGCTGGCTGAGATAGCCGCGGATCAGCACGCCGTATTTCTCCCGCAGCCATTTTCTGGCGATCGCCGCGGCCGCCACCCGCACGGCCGTCTCACGCGCCGACGCACGGCCGCCGCCCCGATGGTCGCGGATGCCGTACTTTTGCCAGTACGTATAGTCGGCGTGCCCGGGCCGGAAGGTGTCCACCAGATTGCCGTAATCGCGGCTCCGCTGATCTTCGTTCCGTATCAGCATCGCGATGGGGGTTCCGGTCGTGTACCCTTCGAAGACGCCGGAAAGTATCTCTACACGATCGGATTCTTGACGTTGGGTCACGTGGCGGGAGGTTCCCGGCTTTCGCCGGTCAAGGTCCGTCTGAATGTCATCCGCGGTGAGGGGCAGACCCGGCGGGCACCCGTCCACGACGCAGCCGATGGCGGGCCCATGGCTTTCGCCGAACGAGGTGACGGTGAACACGCGCCCAAAGGTATTACCGGCCATTCCGGCGTCCCCCGCTACTGGACCAGATCGAGCTTGATGCGCAGTTCCTTCAGTTGCTCCGGGCTCACGGCGGACGGCGCCTCGGTCATCGGGTCTTGCGCGCGCTGGGTCTTGGGGAACGCAATCACGTCGCGGATGGAATCGGCTCCACCCAGCAGCATGACCAATCGATCCAACCCGAACGCAATCCCTCCGTGAGGCGGCGCCCCGTAGTCCAACGCGTCGAGCAAGAAGCCGAACTTGGCCCGGGCCTGGTCCTTGTTGATACCGAGCAGGTCAAGAATCTTCAGCTGAACCTCGCTGCGGTGATTGCGGATGCTGCCGCCCCCGATTTCGCTGCCGTTCAAGACCATGTCATACGCCTTGGCCCGCACTTTCAGCGGATCGGTCTCCAGCAGGGCAAGGTCCTGGTCCATCGGCGCCGCAAAGGGATTGTGCATGAAGACGTAACGCTTCTCCTCCTCCGAATAGTCAAGAAGCGGGAAGTCCGTTACCCACAGCGGCTTCCAGGCCGTCTTGTCGATGAGCCCCAACTCCTCCCCCAGCAACAGTCGGATGCGGCCCAGCACGTCGTGGACCACGGCGGGCTTATCGGCCCCAAAGAGGACGAGATCCCCGGGTTTGGCCTCGGGCAGCGCGCCGGCGAAGGCTTTGGCATCGAGGAACTTCGCGATCACCGACTCCAATTGGCCTTCGGCCGTGATCTTGAGCCAGGCCAACCCCTTGGCCCCGAATGATTTCGCGGTTTCACCGAGCGCGTCGATCCGGCTCCGAGGCATGGAGGCGCCACCCTTGACGATCAGGGCTTTGACGATGCCGCCTTTCGACGCCGCATCCTTGAAGACCTTGAACTCGCTCGCGGCACCAAACCCCGTGACATCATGGAGCGGCATGTCGAACCGCAGATCCGGTTTGTCGGACCCGTACCGCCCCACCGCCTCCGCGTAGGTCATGCGAGGAAACGGCGTCGGCAGCTCGACCCCTCCGGCCTGGCGAAACGCGGTCACGATCATCCGCTCCATGAGATCCATGACGTCGAACCGGTCGACGAAGGACATTTCGAGATCGATCTGGGTGAACTCCGGCTGCCGGTCGTTCCGCAGGTCCTCGTCACGGAAACACCGCGCGATCTGATAATAGCGATCCATCCCGCTGACCATCAAAATCTGCTTGAAGAGCTGCGGCGACTGCGGCAGCGCAAAGAACTCTCCAGGATTCACGCGGCTGGGCACCAGATAGTCCCGCGCGCCCTCCGGCGTACTCTTGGTGAGGATCGGCGTCTCGATTTCCAGAAAGTCTTCCTGATTGAGAAAGCCGCGGACGGCCTGGGTGAGGTTGTGACGGATTTGCATGAGCCGCTGCATGCGCGGGCGGCGGAGATCCAAGTAGCGGTACTTCAGCCGGATGGCCTCCGTGATCTCCGCGTCGTCTTCGATCAAGAACGGAGGCGTCTTGGCTTCGTTCAGCACCTCGACCCCATCCACGAACACCTCCACGTCGCCCGTGGCCAAATGAGGATTCCTGGACTCCTCCGGCCGCGCCATGACTTGGCCCCTCACCGACACGACGCATTCACTGCGGAGCACATGAGCGCTGCGATGGACCTCCACGTTCCGTTCCGCGTTGAACACCACCTGGGTGATCCCCGTCCGATCGCGCAGATCCACGAACATGACCATCCCGTGGTCCCTCCGGCGCTGCACCCAGCCGTTCAGCACGA
Source organism: Nitrospiraceae bacterium (assembly GCA_040255845.1). GTDB lineage: Bacteria > Nitrospirota > Nitrospiria > Nitrospirales > Nitrospiraceae > Nitrospira_D. The sequence continues at coordinate 17,896 of JBDZVU010000003.1, forward strand.
CGGTCTGCCCGACATGCGACTTGTTCAACTCACCGCACCGATGTGTGCGCTTCTTCATGCCACGCGTCTCGCTTTCTTTGGGGACGATGTTCAAGCCGCTCTGCCGCGGCTGCGCCTGACACGCTTTGGACGGGCCCAGCCCGACTCGCGCGGCCGGCGCGGCGGGTGGACAGCCGGATCTCTTCCGTCGCGCTCCGAGGCGCGCCGCTGCTCGACCACCGCGCGCAAGGCATTCGCCTCTCGATCCGTCAGGAAACGGAACTCTCCCGGTTCGAGATCGCCCAGCACCAGCGGTCCCATCTTAATGCGCAAGAGCTTGATGACTGGATGGCCGACCGCCTCGAGCATCCGCTTCACCTGATGCTTCCGGCCCTCGTGAATGGTGATCTCCAACCAGGAATTGGCTTCGACCTTGCGCACCTTCTTGACCGACGCCGGACTGGTCATGCCGTCCTCGAGCTTCACCCCCCGCTCGAGCTGGCCGATTTCGTCATCCGTCAGCACGCCCTTCACCTTGACCAAATACGTCTTGGGCACATGATACCGCGGATGCAGCAACGCCTGGGCCAGATCGCCGTTGTTCGTCAACAGCATCAGTCCTTCGCTGTCGAAGTCGAGCCGGCCGACCGGAAACACACGGACCGAGACGCCGCGGAGGAAGTCCTTAACGGTGGTCCGCCCTCCGGGGTCGTCCAGCGTCGACATGACATGCTTGGGCTTGTTCAGCATGACGTATACGAACGGCTGCGCGGCGGTCAGATGTTTCCCGTCCACCTTGACGTGGTCGCGACCCGGATCGACTTTGGTGCCGAGTTCGGTCACCACCTTGCCGTTGACCGTCACCCTGCCGCTGGCGATCAGCGTTTCCGCCTTCCGTCGCGACGCGAGGCCCGTCCCGGCGATCAATTTCTGCAGTCTGACGTCCATTCCTTTGACTCGTTATCTATTGGGCAAGTTGTGCCATAGACTCTGCGTGCGCGCTGGGCGAGCAACAGAGACCATCGGCGCTCCCCGTCATTCCCACTCAATGGTGCTCGGTGGCTTGGAGCTGATGTCGTAGACCACCCGGTTCACGCCCTTCACTTCGTTGATGATCCGGTTCGACATCCGGCCCAAAACGTCGTTCGGTATTTTCGCCCAGTCGGCGGTCATGCCGTCGAGGCTCGTGACGGCACGGATGGCGATGACGTTTTCGTACGTCCGCTGGTCGCCCATGACTCCCACAGTACGGATCGGCAGGAGCACGGCAAAGGCCTGCCAGATGTCACGGTAGAGCCCGGCCGCCCGGATCTCCTGATCGACCACGGTTTCCGCCGCGCGGAGAATCGCCAGACGTTCCTTGGTCACCGATCCGAGGATGCGGATCGCCAACCCCGGGCCGGGAAACGGCTGCCGCCAGATGATCTCGTCCGGCAAACCCAGCTCCTTGCCGAGCACCCGCACCTCGTCCTTGAACAATTCCCGCAGCGGCTCGATCAGTTTGAGCTTCATGCGCGCCGGTAGCCCGCCGACGTTGTGATGCGTCTTGATCGTCGCGGAAGGGCCTTTGAAGCTGACGCTTTCGATTACGTCGGGATAGAGCGTGCCCTGGACCAGGTATTTGACTCCTTTCAGCTTCTTCGATTCCTCCTCGAAATGTTTGATGAACTGACGCCCGATGATCTTCCGCTTGCGCTCGGGATCCGTCACGTTCTTGAGGGCCGCGAGAAACTGATTGGTGCGGTCCAAGATCCGGAGATTGAGATGCAGCTGCGACGCGAAGGTCTTTTGAACCTGGTCCCGCTCGCCCGCCCGCAGCACGCCGTTGTCGACGAAGATGCAGGTGAGTTGATCGCCGATGGCCCGATGGGTGAGGGCCGCCGCCACCGAGGAGTCCACGCCGCCGCTCAAGGCACAGATCACGCGGTCCTGCCCCACCTGCTCTCTGATGTGCGTGACGGCTTGATCCACGTAGGACTGCATGGTCCAGGTCGGCTTGCAGCCGCACACCCCGTAGACGAAGTTCCGGAGGATCGTCGAGCCTTCGGGCGTGTGGGCCACTTCCGGATGGAACTGCAGGCAGTAGATGCGACGCTTGCCGTCGTCGCGCTTCATGGCGGCGATGGGGCTGTTGCTGGTGTGGGCGATTGAGCGAAACCCCGGCGGCATCCGCTCGATGCGGTCGCCGTGCGACATCCACACCACGGTCGAGCCGCCCTCTCCCACGCCCTTGAACAAGTCACTGCGGTCGTCGATCAGCAGATCGGCCCGCCCATATTCGCGATGCGGAGCTTTGACGACGTCGCCGCCGGACAGATGGGTCACCAGTTGCATGCCGTAGCAGATGCCCAAGATGGGAATGCCCTGGTCGAAGAGCTCCTTGGGGACGCCGGGCGCCTTCTTGTCGTAGACGCTGGACGGGCCCCCGGAGAGCACGATGCCTTGGGGACGGTAGGCCAAGATCGTCGCCAGCGGCACGGTGCAGGGAAGAATCTGCGAATAGACCTGCGCTTCGCGGATGCGGCGGGCGATCAGCTGGGTGTACTGCGACCCGAAATCGAGGACCAGGATTCTATCGTGCCAGAGTTCCATGGCGGCTAGCTTTCAGCCATCAGCATTCAGCGGTCAGCGCTAAACGGCTCCTGTGAGGGACATCTTCCACCATGTGCGTGGCAACACCGTACCTGAGGCGGGATCTATTCTGTCCGGCTGAAAGCTGACCGCTGAGCGCCGGCGGCCTGTGCTCACTCCCAGTCCATCCGATAGTTCGGAGCTTCCTTGGTGATGATGACGTCGTGCACGTGGCTTTCGCGGAGCCCCGCGACCGTCTGACGGATGAAGGTCGCGTGTTGCTGGAGATCGGGAATCGTCTTGCAGCCGCAGTATCCCATGCCGGATTTGACGCCGCCGACCAACTGATAGACCACCGCGGCCAACGGCCCTTTGTACGGCACGCGCCCCTCGATGCCTTCGGGCACCAGCTTTTGGGCGGGGCGCCCGCCTTGGCCATAGCGGTCTCCGCCCCCCCGCTCCATGGCGCCGATGGATCCCATGCCGCGATACACCTTGTAGGTGCGTGCCTGATAGAGCACGGTTTCGCCCGGCGACTCCTCGGTCCCTGCGAGCAGTCCCCCGAGCATGACCGCCGAGGCGCCGGCCGCCAGCGCTTTGGTGACGTCCCCCGAGAATTTGATGCCGCCGTCGGCGATGATCGGCACGCCCGTGCCGCGGAGCACCTTGGCGCAGTCCGCAATGGCGGTCAACTGCGGCATGCCCGCTCCAGACACGATCCGCGTGGTGCAGATCGAGCCGGGGCCGACCCCCACCTTGACGGCATCGGCGCCGATCTTCAGGAGATCCTTGGCCGCCTCTGCGGTGGCGATGTTGCCGGCGACCACTTCCAATTCCGGATGCTGCTTTTTGATGCGCTTGACCGTCTCCATCACGGCGTGCGAATGCCCATGCGCCGTGTCCACCACGACCAGATCCACCCCGGCTTTCTTGAGCAGGCTGACGCGTTCGTCGGTATCCGGTCCGACGCCGACCGCTGCGCCGACGCGCAGGCGTCCGTGCGCGTCCTTGCAGGCGTTGGGATACTTGATGCGCTTCTCGATGTCCTTGATCGTGATGAGCCCTTTGAGCTCGAAGTGCCGGTTGACGACCGGGAGCTTTTCGATCCGGTGCTCGTGGAGGATCTCGCGAGCCTTTTCCAGACTGGTGCCTTCGGGCGCGGTGATGAGTTTCTCGCGCTTCATCACCTGCGAGACTTTGAGATCCATGCGGTTTTCGAACCGCAGATCCCGGTTGGTGAGAATGCCGACCAGCTTCTTGTTCTTGGTGACGGGAATGCCGGAGATGCGGTATTTCGCCATCAGCTGATGGGCATCGCGGATGGTTTCGTCAGGCGAGATCGTCACGGGGTCCAGGATCATCCCGCTTTCGGACTTCTTGACCTTGTCCACCTCGGTTGCCTGGTCGGCCGGCGGCATCACACGGTGAATGATCCCGATGCCGCCTTCGCGCGCCATGGCGATCGCCAGCCGGGCTTCCGTGACGGTATCCATCGCGGCGCTGACCAGGGGGATGTTGATGCGGATGTTCCGCGACACCAGCGTTCGGGTATCGACCTCACTCGGCTGGACATGGGACTTGGACGGCACCAGCACGACGTCGTCGTAGGTCAATCCCAGTCTCGGCTCTCCGTCTAACATGAGCTCGTCCTCGCCTCCTCGTCCGCTCCGTTATGCGCGCCCGCTTTGCTGCGCCTTGTCCAGCTCGGCGAGCGCCTCCGCATCCTCCTGCAGCCGCTCGCTGCCTTCCTCGGCGGGCATGAATTGCTGGACGCGGGTGTTTCCGCTGTCCACGACGAACACGCTGCCCTTGGCGTCCACGGCGATGCCGTAGGGGAAGTTGAACTGGCCGTCGCCGTTGCCGAAGCCGCCCCACTGGGTGATGAAATTGCCTTCGCGGTCGAACTTCTCGACCCGATGATTGCCGGTATCCGTGACATACACGTCGCCCGCGCCGTCCACCGCGATCCCCCAGGGAGAACGCAGCTGACCGGCTTCCTGCGCCAGCGGGCTGCTGGCATGACCGGCTTCGGCGCTGCCGCCCCACTTGGTCAGCAACTGCGGCAGCACGTTGGTGCTGGTATCGAACTTCTGCACACGATGGTTCCCCATATCGACCACGTAGACCGAGCCGTCGTTCTGGTCCACCGCAATGCCGCGCGGGAAGTAGAACTGGCCGTCGCCGTTGCCGAAGCTGCCCCAGGCCATGATGAACTCGCCGGTCATGTCGAACTTCTGCACCCGGAAGTTGGCGCTGTCCACCACGTAGATGAAGCCCCGCACCCGGTCCACGGCGATGCCCCATGGCGCGTTGAACTGCCCCTCGCCGTTGCCGCGCGAGCCGAACTTCATCAGGTACCCGCCCAGCTTACCGTCGAATTTCTGGACCCGGTGGTTGTTGGTATCCACAACCCAGACGTCGCCCTTGCCGTCGCAGGCGATGCCGGTCGGATTGTGGAAGTTGGCGTTGGCCGCGCCGAAGTTCCCCCAGAGGATGATGAAGTTGCCGGCATTGTCGAATTTCTGAATGCGGTTGTTCCCGTTGTCCACCACGAAGAGCGAGCCTTGCTGGTCCACGCAGAGCCCGTACATGGGAGCCATAAATTCGCCGCCGTGCAGCAACGAGGCTCCGCGCCCGGGCTTGCCCCACTTGGACACGCAGAGGTACCCCGACGTGTTGACGAGGATGGTGGCGCTGGCCGGCGTCGACACGTTGTTGCCGACGTCCTTGAACCAGACGTAGATGGTCTTCTGTCCGTCGTTCGGCGACAGGATGAACGGGATGGTTGCGCCGAACTTGACGGCCGGTGTCACGTCGACCCAGCCCGGCGTGCCGGCCATCGGCGTGAGGGGACTTTCAGAGATGAAGTAGGCGGCGACGCCCGTGTCGAGGTCCGTCGCCGAGATCGTGACAACGACTTCCGGCGAGTTCGTCATGAATGCGCCATGGTTGATGACGGCGTAGGGATTCTGGGGCGCCGTAATGTCGATGAGCACCGGCGTCGCCGTGACCTCCTCCGAAAGCGCGCTTTCCGTGCCGTCCTCGAAACCGGCGGTGATCGCATAGAAATACGGGGTGTCGTTGGTCAGACCGGTGTGCGTGTACGGATTGGTCACCCCCTCGATCTTCGTCGCGCCCTGCTTCGTGAGACCCGGTGCGGTCCCGAAGTACAGGTTGTAGGAGACGGCGCCCGGCACCTCCATCCAGCTCAAGAACACCTCGGTGTCGCCTGCTTTCACCGCCACGCTGCGCGGAGGCTGCACGGCGCCGGCTTCCGCCGCCGCGGCCGGCTCCTGCTTGCCGCGGTTCATCTCTTCTTCGGTGGGGACGTACTTGATCACGCGGTTGTTGCCGCTGTCGACGACGTAGACGCAGCCTTCCTTGTCCACGGCGATGCCATAGGGGAAGTTCAGCTGTCCTTCCGTCTTGCCGCGGTTGCCCCACGAGCACAGAAACGTACCGTTCCCGTCGAACTTCTGGATACGATGATTGCCGCTGTCCACGACGTACACGTTGCCGAGCGCGTCGGTGGCGATGCCCCACGGCGACTTGAACTGGCCCGGGCCGCTGCCTTCTCGCCCCCACTTGGTGAGAAAGCTGCCACGCGCATCGAATTTCTGAATGCGGTTGTTGCTTTCGTCGGCGACGTAGATGTTGCCCACGAAGTCCACCGCGACGCCGCGCGGAAAGAAGAACGCCCCGTCGAAGCTGCCGTCCCGCCCCCACTTCAACAGGGGTTGGCCGTCGGACTGAAATTTCTGAATGCGGGCGTTGCTCGTATCGGACACGTAGACATTGCCCTCTTGGTCGGTCGTGATGCCCCAGGGCACGTCGAACTTCCCCATGTCGGCCCCGCGCCAGGCAAAGCCGAATTTGCCCCAGGCCTTTTGGACGTTGCCCTCGAGATCGAACTTTTGCACGCGGTTATTGCCGCTGTCGGCCACGTAAAGGACGTCGTCGGGCCCGGTCGCCAGACCGCGCGGATAGTAGAACTGTCCTTCCTGGGAGCTCGGCTCTCCCCCCCACCGCGCGAGGAACTTCCCATCCTTGTCGAATTTCTGAATGGAGTGGTTATCGGTATCGGCGACGTAGATGTTGCCGTCCTTGTCCAGCGTGATCCCGGTGGGTGAACTGAATTCGCCGTCGTCCACGCCTTCCTGTCCGAACACCATCGAGATCAGGTAGGGCGACGGGATGGCCATCACCTCCTGCGACTCAGGACTCTCGCCCTTGGGCGTGACGACGGTCACCACGTAGTGGTAGCAGGTGCCGTTCGCCAGATCGTCGTGCACGAACGGCGACGTGGCGCCTTCCAGGCAGGTCGCCTTCTCTTTCTTGACGCCGATGACGGCCTTGAAATCTTCAGGGCTGGCGATGGGACGGGTCAGTTCTGAGAATTTGATCTGCACGCCTTTGGTCGTTTGAAAGTACAAGTTGTAGTACATGGCGTCGGGGACCGGGTCCCACGTGATCGTGACGCGGCCGTTGCCCGGTTTTGCCTTCACGTTCTGCGGGGGAGGCGGGAGTTCCTCCTCCTCCGCCACCGAGTCTCCGGCACCCCACTCACCTTGCGTGCCTTCCGCGAATAGGAGCGATCGATCGAACCGGAACATCTCGTCGAGAAGCCATGCTTTGATCATAAGTGGTGCCTCGTGTTGCTAAAGCGGGGAACGCCAAGAACCAGGGATGTTTCAATAACTTACAATCGGATTGGCGAGTCTAACAAAGCGTTGGAAAAAGAGTCAAGGACAGGGCAGACCCCGTTGGGCTGCTAGGGCCTGACCTTGTCAGCATGCCGAGATAGGGTGTACCTTGACGCATGATGAGAATGCGAGGTGCCATAGCCGGGCTCGCCTTCACCCTCTTGGTGACAGGCACATCCAACGGGGCGGATCTGGTGCTGCCCGCCCCCGACCCCGAACAATTGCAGCTGTCCGTGCCCTTGGATCTCACTCGGCCCCCGGACACGGGAACAACAAGTCGCCCGAGAACGTCCCCAAACCTCGGTCCTGCCGCGGATTTCCAATCGGGCTCGTCGGCCTTGTTCCGGGAGGTCCCCTCCATCACCGGGCGCTATTCGGTAGGAGGCACTACGTTGTTGCCGTTCGTCGCTGCCGGATTTAATGGTGGCTATACCGAACGGGACCGTGCGATGAACCCCACGACGGCACCGAGCCTGTCGGATCAGATGGGGTTGCGCGGTCAGTGGAGTCAGTTCGGGCCAGGCATGGCGCCGAACGAATTTCAGATGGGCGTGCGGATTCCGTTTTAGACCTGCTCGACTTCTTCTTGCAGCAACGTGTCGTCCGAGCTGCCCTCCTCTGGCGACTCCATCGCCGAGGGTTCCTCGTCCCCGCTTTCCGATGGCGTCTCCTCCACCGCGGCCGCTGGTCCCTGGGTTGTGACGGGAACCGCCTCGTCTTCCATCGGGAGCAGCGCCTGCTCCGACTCGCCGAGCTCCTTGAATTCCCTGAGCGGCGGCAGCTGCGAGAGATCGTTCAAGCCGAAATGCTCCAAGAAATACTTCGTGGTGCCGTACATGATCGGCCGTCCCGGCACCTCTTTACGCCCCACGATGCGGATCAGCTTGCGTTCCAGCAGCGTTCGCACCACTCCGGAGGTTTCCACGCCGCGGATCTCCTCGATTTCCGATCGGACGATGGGCTGCTTGTAGGCGATGATGGCCAGCGATTCCAGGGCCGATCTCGACAGTTTGGCGGTCGACTTCGCTTTGTCGAGCCGTTTGATCCACGTCGCGTATTCCGGCTTCGTCACCAACCGGTAGCCGCCTGCCACCTCCGCTAGCTGCACGCCCCGGCCTTCCTGCTGCAGCTCCTCGCCTAACACCCGGAGTACCCGCTCGACTTCGGTCTTCGTCACATCCCCCAGCACACTGACGAAGCGGGTCAGGCTCAGCGGCTCGGAGGAGACGAAGAGCATGGCTTCCAGGATGGCCTTCAATTCACGCTCTGCCACGGCCTGCGCGACGCGCTCGGCGTCGCCTGCCTGCTCATTGACTGCTTTGGCCTCGGTCTCCTCACGATCGGCTTCCGCCTCCGGCATGTGTTCCACCGGCATTTCCTCCACCATGTCGGCTGTGATGGGAGTCATGTTCCCCTCCATTCCGTATCCGAGTCATCCAATTCCGCGGGATCGGGCACCAGCGAAAACGTCCGCGACACAAGAATGGGCCCAAATGTCTCGGCTTGGAAGACCCGGGCCACTCTCAGGCGGATCAGCTCCAGCAGCGCCAGGAACGTCACGATCACCACCAGCCGGTGGCATGACTGTTCGAACAAGGCCACGAAGGAGATCGAATCCTTGCCTTCCAGCATTTCCAGAATCACGTTCATGCGCTCCCGGACGGTGAGGTTGTCGGGAATGATCTCGATCAACTTCTTGCCGGGATTGCGGTCCATGATGCTTTTGAGCGCATCCACCAAATCGAACAACGTCACGTTTTCCAGGAGGGTCTCGTCCGGCTCGACCGGCTCCGGGGCGGCTTGTTCCCGCGTGAAAATATCCCGCCACATCTTTTCTTGGCCGTCGAGCTGCCGAGCCGCTTCCTTGTACGCCTTGTATTCCAGCAGCCGCCGCACCAGCTCTTCACGGGGATCAGGACCGTCTTCTTCGTCCTCCGCCGCCTCCTCGACGGGCAACAGCATCTTGGACTTGATCTGCAAGAGCGTTGCCGCCATGACGAGGAACTCCCCCGCCACGCTCAAATTTAACTCCTTCATCGCCTCAAGGTACTCGAGGTACTGCTGGGCGATCATGGCAATTGGAATATCGTAGATGTTGATCTCGCTCTTCTTGATGAGATGAAGGAGGAGATCCAGCGGTCCCTCGAATTTTTCGATGCGGACCTGATAGGGCAGTTCCGTCTGCTGGAATTCGTCGACCTGGCGATCCACGGGCGTCCTTATACCAATTCTTGGGGAGGCCGGCAAGCGTTAATCCTATATATTGGGGTCGAGAGAATAGCGGTATTTACTTCAATTTAAACGCATAGGCGACGAGGAGCGCCGCCATGAGAAGAAAAAAGAGCGTGATGGCGTACTGCGCGGCAGGAGACTCCAGGACCGATTTACGCTCCTCGACCACGCGCTTCGCCCGCGCGAGCGTCGGCTCTTGATCGAAGCGAGCCTTGGCGAGATCGTCCGCGCGCTTGAATTCCGCATCTGAGAAATCCGCATGCCCCAGAAATTGCGCGCCCGCGAACGAGACGTCCGACTCGAAGGCAGCGAACGTAAAGAAGGTGTCCCGGCTGAAGATCGAGTCCGAGAAGTTGGTGTGGCGCTTGAAGCGGGATCCGGAGAACCCCGTCCCCGATCCGAAACGGGCGCCTTCCATCGAGACCGGCTGCTCGAACGTCACCTCGAGAAACTCGGCCATCCCGTCGAAGACGGCGCCTGCGCAGGCCACCTCTCCGCGAAACACGGAGCGGTGAAATCGCGTGTGCGGCCCGAACATGGTTCCCGCGCAGTTGAGCGCCTGAGAGAACTGGCTGTGGACGAAATAGGCTTCCTTCTCGAAGACGGCGCTCGAGGCGTTCACGGCTCGCTGAAAGACCGACCGGGACAAATCCACGCCGCCTTGAAACCGCGTACCGTACAGATCGACCGTCCCTTCGAATTGGAGCGTCCCTTTGGGGGAACGATGCCGCACCGCTCCTCTCACCACCGAGTCCCGGAGCGTCAAGGGAGCCGCCACTCGGCGCAGCGCTTCGGCGCTGAGTTCAGCCAACGCGGCGCTCTGTTCCGGCGACAGTCCCTTCGGCAGCTGGATGGTCTCCACCGGCAGCGCGTCAAAGACGATGTCGCCCTGAACCACCACGCCGGCAAGATCAACCGGATGTCCCTGCTTGATCGTCTTGATCACCAAGTCACCCGCGACCGCATGCGCTTCCCGTTCCAGCAACGTGCAGTCTGACGAGAGATGCTTGACCAGCCCTGACGCGGGTCCCTTGCCCGCCGGCTCCACGGTACAGGCGGCCGTCCCTTCCGGCACCGTGCCGATCAGCAACAGGAAGGGGGCCCACAAGAACAGCCCATGACGCCTCGCGCCGCGCATGGGGGCCCTTTATACGAGATGGTCCGGGGCAAGGCAATATCGGCGGTCCGTGTGATTAACTCAGGGCGGTGCCGGGGCCCATCCGCTCCGCGATCGCCCGATATTCTTCGTCAGTCAGGCGATGCATTCCCAATCCCAGCCGTCGCGTCAACTCCGCCTGATCGGGGATCTGCAGCACGGTTTGCAGAAGGGCATGGCTTTCCTGCGGTGTCGACTGCCAGCTTCTGGTCGGCTCGACGCGAACGAAGCCGAACCGCGCCTCGGTCCGCAACTCGTCGCGCAGCAATTCATCCATCTCATGGGGCGCGAGGACGGGAGAGATGATCCGGAATTCGGCGCACAGACCGACCTTCAAGACGTACACCAGCCCGCGCGACTCGGGGACCAAAAATTTGGACAGATTGTGCTGGATCAGCGCCGTGCAACAGCCCCAGAGACGGTGGCGAAGCTGCAATTCCGCGCTTTCGAGGGAACTGCGCTCTCGCAGCGCAGCAGCGGCAAACAAAAAGTGGCTCAAGGCAATTTCCGGAGCCCTGGCGGGACAATTGGAGCGCGGGCCGTCACGAAACCTTCGTCGTGTGAATTCGTGAGAGCCCGCCGGCGACAGCCAAATCAGTTATTGCGATAATCGTCGTGGTCGTCCAGCAGATCTTCGGATTTTTCGATGAAGTCTTCGTTGTCGTCCTCATCGTCCAAATCCAGCTCTTCCTGCATGTCGTCTTCGAGATCGCCTTCGATTTCCAACTCTTCTTCGGCGACCTCTTCCTCTAATTCCACGTCCTTGGGTTCCAAGGAGGCGGGCTTCGGCGAAACCGGCTTGCGAGAGGTCTCTTCTTCGGTTTCCGCGACCTTGCGAATGGGCGCCACCGGCTGAGTCACCTTGACGCGCGACTTTTTCGGAGAGGCCTTCTTCGCCGTTTTTTTGGCCGCTTTTCTCTTCGGCTTGGGTGCCGGCTTGGCACGCTTGGCCGCGGTGCGCTTCTTGACGGTTTTCTTAGCGGCGGTTTTCTTCTTGGGCCTCTTGGGCGCTCTTTTTGCGGCCCGCTTCGTGCCCGACGCTTTCCTTTTCGCCTTCGCTTTCTTCTTCGCCATCAGTGTCCTCCTCCCGAATCGGCCACGCCCGTTTGCGGCCACCATCTAGCATGAACCCGCGGGCTCTTGCAACCGCCGACTCTCCTGGGATGTTTTCAGATCCAGGAGGAACAGTGTCATAATTTCATGAACTTAGCTTACTCGGCCCAGGGGTACCGCACAGCCCGGTGGGTCATGATAGGATATGCTGAGTCTTTTGCAAGCGCCCTGACTCTCAAGAGTAGGCAGATCGCGAGATGGATCAGCACAACGCGACAAAATGGGTCCTGAGCGGCCTGGCAACCGCCGTCCTGTTTGGGATGTTGGCGTGGCCGACGTCAGCGATCACGCCGTCGTTGACTCAGATCATCATGGAGGACGGCTCCCCCTACTTCGTGCCCGTTGCCGCGACGATTTCCAGCGGCAGTCCCATTCGTTGGGACAATCCCACCCCGACGCACCATACCGTCACCCATAACGCATGCGTGGACGGCAGCGCACCATGCGCCTTCGATTCCGGAACGGTCGCACCGGGCGAGAGTTACACCGTGCCGGGATTGCCGCCCGGGCGCTACCCGTATCATTGCCGGATCCATCCCATCATGCGGGGCGTGCTGACCGTGACGGACAGCCAGCAACTGCCCTCTCAGCTGTAATCACCCATCCAACGGGGGTTGCGGGATACCGGCTCGCTCCTGTAGGCTGCGCCTCTCTAGTTTTGCCTGTCATGAAAGCCGTTGCCGCCTCCCGACAGCCGCTAAGCCTTGCCGGTGACACACTCCAGCTGCTGGCCTGGCGGATTCCCGATTTGGTGGCATACCAGCACACGGAGGACGAATACTGGTTTGCTCCGTTGGACGACGCCGTCCCGCTGGTACGGCTGAACCCCACGGGCGTCGAAATGCTGCGTGCGATGAACGGCCACACCACGGTCGGCGCGTTGCTCGAAAAATACGGCGACCGAATCTGCGGGCCGGACGGCCAGCCCGGCCGGTGGCATCTCGAGCGCTGGGCCACGCCGAACTACTCGTTGTGCTACTACGGCGCGGAGCCGCCGGGAGGCCACCGCCACAAGGCCAAGTGGGACTTGCTCCTCCAGCAAATCAGGGAAGACTGGTCGGGCGAGCAGGGCTTCGAGGGCGAAGCCCATCTGGAGGATTTTCATCACCATGAACTCACCGAGGCCGCCCCGGATGACGGGCACTTCGATTTGATCGAAACGACGGTCTCGCACCTCTTCCGTGAACCGACGGAGGTGCTGAACGGCCTCACCTACGGCCGGCTCCTGATGAAGCAGTTGCGGCAGGCGGGCTGGTTCAACCCCAAACCGAAAGTGATTTTGGAAGTGGGCGGCGGGCTCGGGTATGTCGCCCGCGAACTCGGGAAAGACCTGCTGCCGTTCGAAAAGCAAAGCATCAAGTACCTGTCATTGGACATCGCGCAGCCGTTCCTTGCGTTACAGGTGGAGCGCGCCAAACAGGGCGGGTGGAACGTCGCCGGCACGCGCGCCAACGCGGAGTGGCTGCCGTTCGCCGATCAGTCCATCGACCTCGTCATCGACAACGAAAACATGGCCGACATGACCCCGGTACGGCTGAGCCGGAAGGAATTGGGCTCCGGCACCGGCGACACGCCCCAGCATCAGGAAGCGCTGGATTGGATTCGGCGTCTCCGGCTGCCCCTGCAGGCGAGCCCGCCGGAAGACGTCATCTTCAATCTTGGGCCGATCCGGTTTGTGGCCGAGCTCTGGCGGGTGTTGAAGCCCGGCGGGCGGGCCTTCCTGACGGAATTCGGCATTGAGGAAGGCTGGCCTGCGCCCGTGAAGCTGCCGGGCCACACCGAATACGAAGTCCAATACAGCCACCTGCGGCAGGCAGTCCGGTGGCTTGGCTTTCAGGAGCGGTATCTCTCGCTTCCGCAATTTCTCGGGCTCAAGCCGGACGTCAAAGTCCTGTGCACCGGAGCCGCCTACACCATCCAACGGTTCTGCCAGGCCGTCAATCGGCCCTTCATCGTGCGCGCGTATACCGAGCGGGAACTCCAGCAGGCGCTCGGTGACCTCCTGCCCAAGCTCCACGGCTGCCATTATCACGACGTGGCGGACCCCGCGTGGTTCGGCCTTCTGGATTTCAAAGTGCTGCTGTTGGAGAAGCCCGGCGGCGCTCCGAAAGCCCAGTTCACGGAAAACAAAGGCTATCGCTGGTACTCCCAGAAGTAGGCGGGATCGACGGCGGCGCTCACACCCGGGGTGGCCGCTCCGCCGGCAGGCGCGTCAGAAGCCGGCACTCCTCGCGGCGAGTTCTAGAAGCACGCCTTCCCTCAGCCCAAGGTCGCTCACGAGACACTCCTCTTCACCCAAGACTTCCATGAGGGTGCGCATGATGATCGCCCCTGCCGCAATGACTTCTTCTCGATTGCGTTCCAGACCAGGGAGGCCGATTCGCTGTGCCTTGGTTCGACTTAACAACGTCCGTTCGAGCCCCCTGACGACATCAAGGGTCAGCCGGTAATTGTGAATGCGGGCCGGCTCGTAGGCCGGCAGTTGGAGCGCCATGGCCGCCAGGCTAGTGATCGTCCCAGCGGTTCCGACGAACGTCGCACCGGCAAGACGCGGCATCTCGGCGGCCACGGACTGCGTTTCCTCCCGGATCCAGGTCCGCGCCATGTCCACCTCCTCCGGTGACGGAGGATCGTGCTTCAGGACGCGCTCGCACAACCGCACGACGCCAAGATCGAGCGATCGGACGATGGGCGGATTGCCGGACCGGTGCAGGATGAATTCCGTGCTGCCTCCGCCGATATCGACCGCCAGCATCTCGGTCACGCCCGCCGGCAACCCGGATCGGATCCCGGCCAGGGTCCGTCTCGCCTCCTCCTCTCCCGTGAGCATCTCCACGTCGAGTCCGACTGTCCGCCGCACACGCGCGAGAAATTCGTCCCGATTCCGTGCGTCGCGGACCGCGCTCGTAGCGACCGCCGTCGCGCATTCCACATGGAGCGATTCGATTACGCCTCGCCACTCCTGCAAACAGTCAATGACGCGGTCCATGGCGGCTTCATTCAGCCGCTTGATGCGATCCACGCCTTCACCCAAACGGAGAATGCGCCGGTCGGAATACACTTCGGTTAAAGGGATGCCGGGGGAGAAGTCGGCGATCAGCAGCCGACAGGTGAGCGTGCCGATATCGATGCCGGCCAAGCGTCGCGAAGCGCCGGGGGGCGGGCTCATGATTCGTTGCGGATCTCGTCCATGTCGGCTTCGAGTTTCTTTCGTGCTTCCTTGACGGCCTGGACGTCCCGCACCATCCGTCCGATCTCGGCGTCGTACAGGACCCGTTCCGCGGTCTCGCCGCGCTCCTTCATGTCGACCGCCCGTTCGCCGATGTCTTTGTAGAGGTCCGACAGTTGCTGGTCGAGTTTCCGCAGTTCGAGCCGCATCCTGAGCAGCTCGGTTTCTTCAAGGGCGCGGCCGGCGACGTGGGCGGTACCGAGCCGCAGAGTCGCCAAACCGGTCCGAAGGTCATGCTTCAAGCGCTGCAACAGCGTCATGTCAGCTCACCGATCCCAATTCCAGCTTTTGCTCCCATTTGCGGAGCATGGCTCCTCTCAAGGCCTGGAACCCCTTCAGCTCCGGATCCGATTTGGCGATCGAAAAGGCTTCCACCCGAGCCTGCTGCAGAAGATCGCCGTCCCGTACGATGTTCGCCACCCGAAATTCCGGCATGCCCCACTGCCGGAGGCCGAAGAATTCGCCGGGTCCTCGGATGCGAAGGTCCTCCTCTGCGATCACGAACCCGTCGTTGGACCGCACCAGCGCTTCCAACCGTTCTCTGGCCCCCGACAGCGCCTCGTCGGCGGCCGGGGGACGGCCGGCGCCCAACCCGCCGCCGCGCCCCAGGCTCGACGCCATCAACAGACAGTAGGATTGCTCCGCCCCACGCCCGACTCGACCGCGCAACTGATGCAACTGCGCCAAGCCGAACCGCTCCGCGTGTTCGATCATCATAAGCGTCGCGTTGGGCACGTCCACGCCGACTTCGATCACCGTCGTCGCCACGAGGATGTGAATCCGTCCCGCCTTGAAGTCGGCCATGACGGCGTCCTTCTCGGCGGGCTTCAGACGCCCGTGCAGCACGCCGACCTGGAATTCGGCGAATTGTTCCCGCTGCAACCGTTCGGCGGCCTGCATCGCGGCCTTGAGGTCCGTCTTTTCCGATTCCTCCACCAGCGGATAGACGATGTAGGCTTGCCGTCGGTTGCGTAATTCGTTGCGCAGGATCTGATACGCCCGCCGCCGCTGCGACTCACCGAAGAGGAACGTGCGGACGGGCTTTCGCCCCGGCGGTAGGCCGTCGATGACCGACACGTCCAGGTCGCCGTACACCGTCATCGCGAGCGTGCGCGGGATCGGCGTGGCGGTCAGCACCAGCACGTCCGGCTTGTAGCCCTTTTCGATGAGTGTCTTGCGCTGCAAGACTCCGAACTTGTGCTGTTCGTCCACGATGGCCAACCCCAGATTCTTGAAGACCACGCCTTTTTGAATCAACGCATGGGTCCCGATGGCCACGTGCGCCTCGCCCGAAGCGAGCAGGGCGGCCTGGGCTTTTTTGACGCCCGCCTTGTCGCTCCCGCGCAGCAACACCGCCTTGAGGCCCAGGGCGGCAAGCGTGTCCGATAAATTCCGATGATGCTGTTCGGCGAGGATCTCCGTCGGCGCCATCAATGCCGCTTGATACCCGGACCCGCAGGCCATGACCAGCGCATGCAGCGCCACTACCGTCTTTCCGGATCCGACATCGCCCTGCACCAGTCTGTTCATCGGCTTCGGCGCAATCATGTCCCGAAAGATCTCCCGCACCACCCGATCCTGCGCCTCCGTGAGCCGGAAGGGCAGCAGGCGGGTCAACCGGTCCAGGAGCGGGGTGCGCGGATTGAACCGCAGCGTCTTTTTTTCCGTTTGCATCGAGCGCTGCCGCAGGGCCAGGGCCAGCTGCAACAAAAACAGTTCCTCGAACGCGAGGCGGCGGTGGGCGGGCGTTTTCCCCCGCTCCAGCAACTGCAAATCGGTCCCCGGCTTGGGGAAATGCACGTCGTGCAGCGCCTGCTGAAACGGGATCAACCTTTGGCGGGCGCGGATCGGCACCGGAAGGATGTCGCGCAGATTGCCGGCATGCTCATCAAGCAGAGTCCGTGCGAGCACCCGCATCTGCCGCGACGTCCACCCTTTGGTTTCATGATAGATGGGCACGATGCGGCCGACGTGCAACGTGGATTCCGTTTCCTCACCGACGACTTCGTATTGGGCCACGTCCATGCGAGGCACCATCCAACCCTGGCGGCCGGCGATGACCCGGCCGCTCATCATCACGCGCTTACCGACCGTCAAGACGTCTTGCAGATATGCCTGATTGAAAAACACCACCTGCATCCGCCCAGTCCCGTCCTCGACCCCGACTTCAAGCAGCGACAGCCGGCGGGCCCTGGTGCGCTTCGTCTCGGACTTCACGATCGTGCCGCAGATCGAGGTCACCATGCCGGGGACCAATTTGCCGATCGGGGTCATCACGGAGCGGTCTTCGTATCGCCACGGGACCGTCCAGAGCGCATCCTCAACCGTGTCGACCCTCAACCGCTGAAGCAGGCCGGTCCGTTTGGGTCCCACCCCTTTGACGAATCGAATGGGCAGTTCCCAGAGCGCCTTGCCGTCGGACGCCGGACCACTGGCCGTGCTTTCGGGTTGCTCCATGTCCGGCGCAGCGGCTCTGAGGGTATTGACGATCGTGACGGCCGCGCGCAGACGCCGCTGCTGTTCGTCCAGCGGCAAGGAAGGTTGAAAATCCACGAACAGATCACGAAGGGTCACGAGCCGGGCTTCGATCCCCTTGGGATAGACATGATCCGCCAATGCCGCCATGACCTGCGTGGCAACGAACGTGCTCAGATTCTTGACGGCTCCTGCATGGGTGTAGTCATCCCGGCTGGCGAACTCAATGGGACGGGCCAAACGGTCCAGCCAATCGTGAAACGGCAGCGCGGGGTCCGACCCAGTGGGCGTCCGCATAGGAGGCGATCGTAGCACAGGGAGCACTGGTGCTCAACGCCGGCCGGGACAGCAAATGCCCCATTTGCTTGCTGAATGTGCCTACGGTGCTACACTGAGTCATCACGGCTCCCATGTACCGACGCAACATCTTCCATATCCTCTTGCCGCTGGCCGTCGCCCTGACGCTCTTTGTCTCGTACCATATCTTCGTGAAGCCGCTCGTCCGGTCCACGACCGTCGTGCCGGAGCCGGTCGTGGTCGCCTTGGAGTCGTCTCCGACGGAACCCAAGCAGGCCCCTGTACCGGCGGAAGACGAACAGCCTCCAGGCCGCGTCCTGGATCACACCGTTGTGCCGGCGACAACTCAGACGGACCTCCTGGCGCGGACCCGCGACGCGCTCGACGCCGGACAGCTGGCCGCCGCAGAGTCGGCGTTGAGCACGTTGCCCCCTGACCTAATGGCCGACGCAAAAACGAAATCCTATGTCGCGATCCTGTGGAACAATCTTGGGCTTCAGCAGGAGCGGCTCAAGGGGACCGCAGAATCGGTCAAGTCATTCAAGAAAGCCGCGGCGCTGGACGACCGAAACCCCGTCATCCTGCTCAATCTGGCGCATGCCTACTGGGAGCAGCGGGACCGCGCGCTCAACATGGAGTTCCTCACGAGACTGGCCGAACTGGCGCCGCAGGAACCCTTTCCCCACGTCGCGATGGCCGACTTGCTCTATGAGGAAGACAAATTGGACCAAGCCGCAGCGCATCTGGCCCACGCCAGTGAACGGTTGACGAACGATCCCGCACTGAAGTCTTACCTGAACATGGTCACTGCCAAAGTCCGCCGGGCGGACGCCGCCGAGGCACGCATGACGGCGAGAAGCAGCACTCATTTTACAGTCAAGTATGACGGCGCCGAGGATCATGCGACGTGGATGACCGTGCTGGAGATTTTAGAAGAGGCCTACGGCGACATCGGCCGGCGCATCAATCACTTTCCGTCGAAACCCATCATGGTAGTGTTGCACACGCGCGAGACGTTTCAGGGCGCGACCGGCAGCCCGGCCTGGGCGGACGGATTGTTCGATTCGGTTCTCGGCCGCATTCAAATCCCCACGCAGGGCGCGACGACCGACGTGCAATGGCTCAGAAACGTGCTACGCCATGAATACGTGCATGCCCTGCTCCACGACCGTGTCGGCGGCAGCGTTGGCTTCATTCCGACCTGGCTCAACGAAGGACTGGCGATGCAGCTGGCGGGGAACGAATGGCCCGACCTGGATCTTGTCATGCCGGGAGAGATCAAAATCATTCCGCTTCAATACTTGGAGGGCCCGTGGGGGCGACTGCCGCAGCCGGCGGCAACGATGGCCTACCTAGAGGCTAACTCGGCGACGCACTACCTGATCGAGCGGTACGGGATGGCGCGAGTCGACGAATTGCTCAGCGCGTTCAAGGCCCGCGAGTCGGTGGCCACCGCCCTGCAAGCGAAACTCTTCGTCACCTATGAACAGTTCCACAGCCGCTGGCTGGATAGCTTTCAGCAGAAACGGACTTAGAGGTCGCGGGATGCGGCGTCCTGATCCGTCCCGCTGGGCCAGGCCGGAAGGACAGTGGCTCGTTCGTCGGCCGCCTCGCGGGCATCATCTTCCGGCTCCGGCTGTGCAAACTGATCCTCCCAGAGCACTCTCCCGCGGTCGACCATTTGAATTCTGAAGTCGAAGGTTTGCGATCCCGTCCCGACTTCCCATCCCGCCGAGTGAATCGCAATGCGCTCCAGCTTGGGGCCGGCGGATGATCCCGCCGAGAACTGGTCCTCCCACAGCAAACCGCCGCTTTCGGAATCCAAGGCCCGCAGGAGGAACAGCGGCTCACGAGACGATTCCCTCCGATGGACCGGGGTCACTGCCGCGCGACGGGCGGTGACGGTTGAAACCCGGTGACCACTCGTTCCCTCGGCCGGCGCCGGTTTCAGATTCAGCTCCCCTTCCCACTGAAACCGGCCGGTTGTCGCATCATAGACCCGCACCATAAACTTCGACAGATCGGCAGCGCCAGGCCCGACGCCGCCGGCGATGATGCGTTCGTGAGACGCGAGCGAACGGGCCACTTCACCCTCATTGATGCTCAAATCGAACACTTCCTCGGTCAGCACCTCGCCGGTCAGGGCGTCATACATCTTCACGGTAATTGTCGAGACGTCCCCGATTTGATACCCAAACCCCGCGGCCACCATCGTGCCGCCGATCTCTTGGCCCGCCAAGGTCTTGCCGCCGGAAAGAAACAGGCTCGCGAGAGAAAGGATTGAGACGCCAATGGCGCGCGTCAGGGTGTCGAAGCGGGCGGGAGGAACAAGATGGAAGGAGTCATCGGTCTGGGAATACAGCCTCATAGCGCCTCCGTCGTACGTGAGGCGCATCTTCGCAAGATGGGTCCGGGCGGAACAATTCCTCACTCATGGGAAGACCCCCCTCGAAGGAGGGGGCGGCGATCAGGGTCAGGGTTTGAGCGGGACGGATCCAAACCAGCGATAACGGTGGCGGGCCACCATGCGGTAGAGGGCAGCCAACCCCTGCTTGACGAGAGGCAGGCGGGCCAGCGCAACCAAGAGGCGCCCCCCGGGCAACCGGGCGATGAGCGGCAGAAATGCGTCCAGCCCTTCCCGCACGAAGCCGGACGGTTCAATCAGATAGGCCATCTCCGGGCGCCCACTTCGGTACCGAGAGCCCAGCGCCTGCTTCGCTTCCTCGCTTTGGTACGGGATGAACGTGACAGGGATCGACTGAGGAGGGAGGGACTGCTCTAACTTCTGCTTCGTCCCAAGACAGAGCCTGCATTCCCCGTCGTAGACCAACACACAGGAGGCCATGGGAGGGCCCGTCCGCCCGGCATCTTCAGCCATTCGAGAAGCGTATCACCGTGTTTTGGCCTGTCACAATCGTTGCCGCCTCCCGGCGTGAGGGCTATCATGCGGCGATGAAGCGCACCGCCCTGCTGACCGTCCTGGCCGGCTTGATCCTGGTCCAGCTCGCGCTGCTCGCCGCCCAGCCCGGGCCTCAAGGACCGGTCTCACCCCTCGTATGGGTCGGTTTGCTCGTGGTGTTGCCGATCGGGTTGGCGGCAGCCGTCGCCCTGCAGCTGCGGTGGGCTGCCATGGCATGCGTCATCTATGGCACGGTAGGACTGGCGCTCGACCTGGCGACGGCCGTGCAAATCCTGACTGCGGAAGGCGACTCGTTTCCGAGTCTGCTCGGCAGCGGCCTCAGCGCCGTCTTGAATTTTCTCCTGATCGCGTTCGGCGGGCAGCAATTCTTGCACGTGGTCCCGGGGCGCTGGCCTCCAGAATCCCGTCCTCCCAATCCTCCGCCTTCTTGTCGATAGCGATTTTGCGGATGTGCTGGAAGCCCGCTTTTCTGAGCCACCTGGCCGTCTCGCGGGCAGGATAGGTATCGCCGCCTTCGGTAAACAACAACATGGACACAGCAAAGAGGCTGGCTTCTTCGGGCAACAAACCCTCGCGGTCGTGCAAGAATGCATCTTGGATGATCAATCGGCCCCCGGGATTCAACGCGGCGCGCGCCCGCCTGAATATGGCCTGATTGTCGGCAGGCGAGTAGATGTGTAAGACATTGGAATACCAGATGACGTCGTACGTTCCCGGAATCGGATCCTTAACAAAATCGAGCGGGAGATACGAGAGCCGGCGCCGGGCTGGATGCTTGGCGGCGATTTCCTTCGCGACCTCCAAGGCTGCCTCCCGGTCCGCCACCGTGGCCCGGAGTCGAGGGTTGGCTGCGAGAAACGCCATGGCATAGGTGCCCGGCCCTCCGCCGAGATCAAGAAGCGTCTCCGCGCCGCGCAAGTTGATCTGAGCGGCAACCGCCGGCGCCGTTTCGAGCGTGCGGTGGTGCATGGCCCAGGTGAACCGCCGCCGATAGTCCGGGCTGTCCGGGACGCCATGATCGATCGGCAGGCCGGTGCGGACCGATTCCGGCACACGGATCCAATCGGCCCAGTGATTCTTCATCAGCGTCACATACTCGCCGCGGTAGTCCCGATGGCGCGCATTCAACACGGTGGCCGCGAGACGCCCGTTGCGATACCGCGCACCCCTCTTGTGCAGCAGCCCCGCCATGGCCAAGTTGCGGCACAGAATCGCCAGCCCCCGCTCGCTGAGCTTCGTCGCGTTCGCCAGCTCCGAGATCGTCCATGTCCCTTGGCCGATCGCAGTGAACAGGTCGAGCTCCAGGGCGGCGAGGAGCACGCGGGGCAGCCGGTATCCGGCGACGGCATCGCGGAATTGCTCGAAGGTGGTGATCGGGACTCTCATGCCGCAGAGCCGATCTGGCGGCGGCACCATTCGACGAGGTCGAGGAGTTTGGCGGGTTGGGACAAATCGGCCGAGCGGGAGAAGCTCACGGCGACGAAGGCCTCGTTCATCTCCGTCTCTTCGGTGAACCCGGATTGCAACAAGAGCGGTCTGAACTTCGCCACGGCCGGCTGAATGAAATACTTCGCCTGCTTGGCAACTTCATCGGTCCCCAAATCTTCCGGCGTGCCGTCTGACATGAGGCTCATCACGTCGTCCATGGCCACCCCGTATTGGCACAGCACGCGTCCATCGGGTCTGACCTCGAGCAGCCATCCGTCCGGTCCGAGATCGAGCACGAGCGGGCCGCCCGGCTCAAGTTCATAGAATTGTGGAATGGAGCGGGTCAACGCGGCTTTGGCCTGTGGCCACTGAGGAGCAGTCGGCTCGGTCACGGCCGAGCCTCGCCGATGGAGGGATGCGGGTCCGACGCCAGACGTTCCTGCAATCGGCGAAGGCGGCGCGTGTTTTCCTCCAATTTCGGGAGCTGGTATTTCCGGTCCATGCGCACGACCTGCTCGAGCAGGTCAGCCGCTTCCCGTAGACGTCCCATCTCCTCGTAGCATTGGGCGAGCACGTACCGGGCGCTGCCCGCGCGAAGTTCGTCCCGCCATCGCTCCGCAATGGATTGACTCGTCTGGCAGCAGGCTACCGCTTCGTCATAGCGCCGCTGAATGAGAAACGTCCGGCCGATCATGCGCCACGCGTCGGCAACTCCGCCCTGATCGCCGAGGCGGCGCATCAGCGCCAGGGACCGCTCGTACCATTGAATCGCGTCTTCGTACTGCCCAGTCTCCCGCGCAACGAGGCCAAGATCCGAAAACAGGACTGCCTTGGCCGGCTCGTCGTGGGTTTTCGTCATCAGGTCCAGCGCCTCGAGGTAATACGCCCGGGCGCGATCCCACTCGCCGGCATCCGCACGCAGATTGCCGAGATTCGCCAACGTGGTGCCGATGCCCCTTTCATCGCCGAGAATCTTCTGCAGTTCCAGAACCTCCTGGTAATGCGCCTGTGCCGCCTCCCGGCGCCCGCTCACGGCGCAGATATTGCCCAGGTTGCCCAGCGTCGCCACCAGGGCCCGCTGATCACCGGTGAGGCGGTCGCACTCCAGCGCCTTGGCGTAGCAGGCGTAGGCGTCGGTGTACTGGCCGCGAGAAAAATGCTCGTTGCCTTGCCGATTGAGCTCTTCCGAGAGTCCGTTGCGTAGCGGCATGATCAGGCGCCAAGGAGTGCTTCGACAGGCCGTTTCGCGCCGGCCAGGATGGAAATTCCGTCGCCCACCAGCAGGCTTTCAAAGTTGTACTTGAGCAGGCGTCGGAGCCCTTCCCTGGCTTTCTGGACGTCGGCGTATTTTTCGGGGGCCAACATGGACACCGAGCCGGCCGGCTTGCCGATCAAGGCGTCGCCGACGATCAAGACCCCGCGCCCCTGCTGGATGAAGAGGGCCGATTCTCCGGGCGACTTTTGATCCTTCAAATGGATCACCCAAATTCCGCCGGGCAGCAACTCTCCGTCCTTGAACGTCTTCGTGGGCGTGACCTCCATCTGTGCGGCGTCCGCCTCGGGAACCTGAAGTTGGCATGCGAACTGCTCTCGGCAGGAGGCCGCCTCGCGGACATGGTCTCGATTCGTCACGATGATGTAGTCGACGGGGCCGTTACGGCGGATGAAAGTTTCGGCCTCGGCGGTCAGCGGCGGCGGGTCCACAAGAATCTTGTGCTCACCCACCATGAGGAAGTGACCGTTAAAGTCCAGCTGCTTCTCATCTGAAAACCAGGACCACTGCCATATACCGGGAAGGACTTGCTTCATGGGGCGTGATTTCGGCTGAGGCTGAGGTTCAGGCTAATGAAATGAGCTCCGCCTCAATCTTGACCTGTCTCACAGAGCTGTGACCGCATCCTTGACGATCTTCGAAACCTTGGCCTCGATCGCGGCGTCACTCGGCAGGTCGATAACGTCGTCTTCCGGCAGGGTGATGAACTTGCGATTGGGGCCCTTGGTCAGCGAGATCAGGAACATGCTATTGGAAGCCGTGACCGGGATCACAACTTGGACGGCCTCGTCCACGCTCTTCACCACGTCCAGAAACTTCTGCTTGCCTGCTTCGATTTCGTCCATGACCGCTCGGAAGGGTTGCGCCCGGCACTACAACTTGTTACCGCCGCCGGCGAGCAACTTCTCCACCTCGGCGATGATGTCGTCGGCTCCGGCCAGTTCCATGTTGCCGACGCGCTGCCAGCGGATGACTCCGCTCTGATCGATCACGTACACGTTGGGAATGAACTTGCCGCCGCCGTAGAGCTTGTCGGTGACCTTCCCGGGATCCAACAGGTACGGATAGGTCACTTTCACGGGAAAGGCCGAGAGAAATTCTCCGACGTCTTTTTTGGAGTTGCCCGACGAGTTCACACCGATCACCGCGACGTTCTTGCCCTGAGTGGCTTCGTACACCTTCTGGAGATTCGTCCCTTGCATCATGCAGGGGTCGCAGATATGAAACAGGCCGAGCACCACGACTTTGCCCTTATGGGCGTCAAGGGACACCGTGTCGCCGGTGATGGAGGTCAAGGTGAAGGCGGGAGCCTTTTCACCCACCTTGAAGAAACCCGCCGCCAACAGCAGCGGCGCGAACGTCAGCGGAAGCACCAATGCGCCAAGCGCGAGAATTGAGCGTTTCATACCACACTCCCTCGTCAGCGAACGGTTCTGTGACCTCTGTTAACGACGGGCCATCGCGTACCGACGCGCCGCCTGGACTCCCATGACCGCCAACCACACGGGGACGACGAACAAGGGGAGTACCAACGCACTCACAGTCAGCCAGGGTTGCATTCAAGGCCTCCTTGGTGAATTAAGGACTGCCGGTATCCTAACACGCTGTTTTTTTCAGGGGCAACAGAGGGGAACGGAGGTCAAACAGGAGGCTCTGAATCACGCTGATTGAGCATGTCTTCCAGCTGCTGCTTCGAGTGCCCTTCGAACCGGACGAACTCGACGCCGAACCGGTCGTCCCGCTTCCAGCGCACCGTGGCCAGCGCCACGACGATGGGCGGTCGGGCGCCGGATGACTCAATCCGCAGGCAGAGATGGGCATCAATGGGGCAATCCACGGTGCTGTGGATCTCGGCGCCGGAGATGGTGAGATTGGCCAGGGTGCCCTCGCCAGAGAGCTGGTCGCCGGAAAACGTCACGGCGTAGTCGACCCCGATGCGAGGCCTCGTCCGCTCATGCATGGCAGTCACGACCTCGCCAGGGGACCATCTCAATGACCATCTGGATGCCTAGGGCTCCATCGCTCAATGCGCGGACTCGAACAGTCCCAATTGCAGTTCTTCGGCGCGGGTAAACGGAATCGGATACTTTTCCGTGAAGCAGGCGTTACAGTATTGGTCGGGCGTTCCGGGCGCAGACTTGAGCATCCCCTCCAGGCTGAGGTAGGCGAGCGAGTCGGCGGTGATGTACTTCCGAATCTCTTCGGCCGAATGGTTCGACGCGATCAACTCCTTCTTCGTGGGCGTGTCGATGCCGTAAAAACAGGGCGACACGATCGGTGGAGAACTGATCCGCATATGCACTTCCTTCGCGCCGGCGTGCCGGATCATCTTGACGATTTTGCGGCTCGTCGTCCCGCGCACGAGCGAATCGTCGACCACGACGACGCGCTTGCCCTCCAGCACTTCGGGGACCGCGTTCAACTTTACCTTCACGCCGAAGTGGCGAATCGACTGTTCCGGCTCAATGAACGTCCGGCCGACGTAATGATTGCGGATCAATCCCGTCTCGAAACGAATCCCACCGCCCTCCGCGTAGCCCAGGGCAGCCGGGACGCCGGAATCCGGAACGGGAATCACGATGTCGGCGGGCACCCAGGATTCCTGTGCCAGCTGCCTCCCGAGTGCTTTGCGGATGTTGTACACCGCGTTGGCCCCGAAAATGCGGCTGTCGGGGCGGGCAAAATACACGTACTCGAAGATGCACATGGCCGGATGCGCCTTGATGAAGGGATGATGGCTCTCCAACCCTTGGTCGGTGATCACGACCATTTCCCCGGGCTCCACTTCTCGCACATACTCGGCATCCAACAGATCGAACGCGCAGGTTTCTGACGCGACGATCCAGCTGTTGCGCACCCGACCGATGCAGAGCGGCCGCAAGCCGTGTGGATCCCGCGCCGCGATGAGCCCGTTGTCCGTCATCAGCACGACGGAAAAGGCGCCCCGCACCTGGCTGAGGGCGTCCACGACCCGGCGCAGAAACGTCTCGGCTCGCGAATGGGCGATGAGGTGGATGATCACTTCGCTGTCGGACGTGGATTGAAAAATGGCGCCGTAGGCTTCCAATTCATTGCGCAACACCTGGGCATTGATCAGGTTGCCGTTGTGCGCCAGCGCGAGATTTCCGAACGCGAAGTTGACCGTGAGGGGTTGGACATTTTTCATGTCGCTTCCCCCGGCGGTCGAATAGCGATTGTGCCCGATGGCCATGTGGCCCGGGAGCTTGTCCAATACCGACTTGTTATAGATATCGGCGACCAATCCCATGCCCTTATGGATATGGAAATGTTCCCCGTCGCCCGAGACGATCCCGGAGGCTTCCTGCCCCCGGTGCTGGAGGGCGTAGAGGCCCAGATAGGTCAGATTGGCGGCCTCTTCATGGTTGTACACCCCGAAGACGGCGCACTCGTCGTGGAACTTGTCGGGACTGATGATCGGTAGTTCCTTTCTCATGGCCGAGTTATGCCTGGCTTAGCGTCCGTTCGAGCGAATGCGCCCACTGCTCACGCAACGCCGCAAGGGGCAGGTCAACGGCCGCCGCGCCGTCCCCGCCGTCGGCGATCTCTACGCAGAGGCGCTCACCCGTCACCGTCCCGACGACCGCCGCCGGCACCCCGGCCCGCGCCGCCTCGTCGAGAATCGCCTGACGGCAGCCGGGCTCAGCCGACAGCACCACGCGCGACTGGGTTTCGCCGAAGAGCAGCGCGTCCTTCCGCAGCCGTCCACGCGTTAATTTTATCACAGCGCCGCGGCCCGCACCCGGTCCGGAGATGCAGCACTCCGCCAGCGCAACGGCGAGCCCGCCGTCCGAGCAATCATGCGCCGAGCGAATCAGCCCGCGCCGAATCAGCGTCAACACCAGCGTCTGCAGCGCCTTCTCCGTCTCCATGCTCAAAAATGGAGGAGACCCCTGCTCGCGCGCATGGATTACTTTCAGATACTCCGTCCCGCCCAAATCTTCGCGCGTCGTTCCCAGGACGATCACGTCGTCGCCATCCACCTTGAACCACTGGGTCATCGCGCGATCAGCCTGTTCGATCAAGCCGACCATGCCGACCATCGGCGTGGGATAGATCGAGAGGCCGTTGGTCTCGTTATAGAAGCTCACGTTGCCGCTGACGATGGGCACCGCAAGGGCTTCACATGCGTCCTTGAGGCCCTCGATCGCGAGCACGAACTGCCACATGATGTCCGGACGTTCCGGATTCCCGAAGTTCAAGCAGTCCGTCAGCCCGATCGGTTCCGCGCCCGAACAGACGAGATTGCGCGCCGCCTCGGCCACCGCCAGGCGGGCTCCTTCGTACGGATGCAGCAGGCAGTACCGGCTGTTGCAGTCCACACTCATCGCCACGGCCTTGTTCGTGCCCTTGATTCGCACGACCGCGGCATCCGACCCGGGCCGCACCATCGTGTTGGTTCGGACCATATGATCATACTGCTCGTACACCCACCGCTTGCTGGCGATGGTGGGCGACTCCAAGAGCGCGAGCAGCGAGGCGTTCGCATCTTTCGCGTCGGGCAGCGCGTCATAGTTGAGCGCCGTCAGCATGTCCTGATAGGCCGGCGGAGCGTAGGGCCGCTGGTAACGCGGACCGTCGTCGGCCAGCGCCTTCGCCGGGATTTCGGCGACGACCTTCCCTTGATCCTTGACGCGCAGCATCCCGTCGCCGGTCACGCGACCCACGACCGCCACATCCAAATCCCACTTCCGGCAGATGCGGATGCATTCCTCTTCCTTCCCGGCCTTCGCCACCATCAGCATGCGTTCCTGCGACTCCGACAGCATCAACTCGTAGGGCGTCATGCCCGGCTCGCGGCGCGGGACGTGCGTGAGGTCCAGGTCGATTCCGTTTCCGGCCCGCGACGCCATCTCGCACGACGAGCTCGTCAGCCCCGCCGCTCCCATGTCCTGGATCCCGACCAGCAGATCGTTCGCCATCAGTTCGAGGCAGGCTTCCAAAAGCAGCTTTTCGGTGAACGGATCGCCGACTTGCACGGTCGGTCGCTTCTGCTCCGAGGCATCGTCGAACGAGTCCGAGGCCATCGTGGCGCCATGGATGCCGTCCCGGCCCGTCTTCGACCCGAAATAGATGACGGGATTGCCGACGCCCGCGGCCGTGCCGCGAAAGATCTTGTCCTTGCGCGCGATGCCGAGGCAGAACACATTGACAAGCGGATTGAGGGAATAGATGTCGTTGAAGACCACCTCCCCGCCCACCGTTGGCACCCCCATGCAGTTGCCGTAGCCGGCGATGCCCGCCACGACCCCTTTCACGAGATGGCGGTTCTTGGGCGTATCGAGTCCGCCGAACCGCAGGGAGTCCAACAGGGCGATCGGCCGCGCGCCCATTGTGAAGATGTCGCGCAGAATGCCGCCCACCCCCGTGGCGGCGCCCTGATAGGGCTCGATGAAGGATGGATGGTTGTGCGACTCCATTTTAAAGACGACGCACAGCCCGTCGCCGATGTCCACCGCGCCGGCGTTTTCGCCCGGGCCCTGCACCACGCGAGGGCCGGTGGTGGGCAACTTTCTCAAGTGCACCCTGGAGCTCTTGTACGAGCAATGCTCCGACCACATGACGGAGAACATGCCCAGTTCGGTCAGGTTCGGCTCGCGGCCGAGGATCTCGGTGATCTTCTTGTACTCATCGTCCGTGAGATTGTGCTGGGCGATGAGGTCCTTGGTAATCGTCGCGTGCATCAACAAGTCGCCTTTTCTACGAGATCGTGCTCACCTGGCAAGTCCGGCATGCGCGTGGGACGCCGCCTTTCTCATTGCATCCACCATCGAGGCCAGAATCAGCCGTCCGTCTTCGTTGCCCAGCGCCGGCTCGGCGCACCGTTCGGGATGCGGCATCAGGCCCAGCACGTTGCCTTGGGCGTTGCGAATGCCCGCGATGTTGTCGAGTGATCCGTTCGGATTCGCGGCCGGAACCGTATTGCCGTCGTCGTCGCAATAGCGGAAGACGATCTGCGCGTTCGCCTGCAGGCCCGCCAGCGTGACGGGGTCCGTGTAGTAATTCCCGTCCGCATGGGCAATCGGAATCTTCAGGACCTGTCCCGGACGACAGAAGCCGGTGAAGGGTGTCGCGGCGTTTTCCACCTTGAGATAGATGTCCTTGCAGATAAAATGAAGCGACTGGTTCGGCAGCATCGCTCCAGGCAGCAGACCGGCCTCGAGCAGGATCTGGAATCCGTTACAGATGCCCAACACCAATCCGCCATCCGCGGCGAACTTCTGAACGGCCCCCATCACGGGAGAGAACCGTGCGATGGCACCGGTGCGGAGATAGTCGCCGTAGGAGAACCCGCCCGGAAGGATCACTCCGTCGAGCCCCTTCAGGGACGTCTCCTTATGCCACACCATGGTCACGTCCTGACCGAGCACGTCCTTGAAGACATGCTCGCAGTCGTGATCGCAATTACTCCCCGGGAAAACGACGACGCCGATGTTCATATAACCTCAGAAGGCTAGGCTCTCAGCCTTAACCTCAACCTTCGCCGTGCATTTCGTAGATCGCGCTTAGCCTTGCAGCTCGTACCGGTAGTCTTCCACGATCGTATTGGCCAGGAGCTTCTCGCACATCTGTTTGACGTCCGCCTCCGCCTTGGCCTTGTCGTTCTCGTTCAATTCGACTTCCATGTACTTGCCCACCCGGACGTTGGCCGCATTCTTAAAGCCCAGCGACTCCAACGCGTGCTCAATGGCTTTGCCTTGCGGATCCAAGATTCCCTGCTTCAACGTCACATGAATTTTCGCTTTCACGAGCGATGCTCCTGTTGAGAGGCCTTGTTCAGTCCGTCGATATATTTCCGAATTTTGAAGATCCCCGCCACCGTACCCACGCCTCCCAATGCGAGGGCGGCAAACATCCACCGCCAGGGTGAATCCTCCAAGTGATAGGCCATGAGGGCCACCACCGCCGCCCACACCAGGACCGCAGCAATGAGGCCATAGTTCATGAAATATTGCAAAAACCCTTTCACGCTTCTCTCTGTCCCTTTCCCACCTCCCCAGTGAGGGAAGGACGTGAGCGGGACGGACGTGGCGATTGGTTTCAACTGCGCGCATGGAGCGACCACAGTCTTATCGTGGGGGCTCCGCGAGCACGAAACCAATCGCCGTCCGCACTACCCACAGACCCGACGCAGCACCTCTTGATACGCCTCTTCGATCTTGCCCATATCCTTCCTGAACCGATCCTTGTCCATCGATTCCCCGGTGGACATGTCCCAGAACCGGCAGGTGTCCGGCGAGATCTCGTCGGCGAGGATCAGCTTGTTGTGATAGACGCCGAACTCCAGCTTGAAGTCCACCAGCTGCATACGGCGCTGCGCAAAGAAGGGCTTGAGCACGGTGTTGATCGAGTGGCCCAACTCGCGCAGCTCGCGCAGCACGGCCGGAGTCGCGACCTTCATCAGACGAAGGTGGTCGTCGTTGACGAGCGGGTCGCCGAGCGCGTCGTTCTTATAGTAGAACTCGATGATCGCCGGCTCGATCAATTCCCCTTCCTTGAGGCCCAACCGCTTCGCCAGACTGCCGGCTACCACGTTGCGCACCACGACTTCGATCGGGACAATCGTGACCTTCTTCGTCAGCATTTCGCGGTCGCTCAGCCGCTCGATGAAATGCGTGGGGATCCCTTCCTGCTCCAGCAGTTTGAACAAACGCTCAGACACCTTGTTGTTGACGACGCCTTTGTCGGCGATGGTGCCGCGTTTCTGCGCGTTGAAGGCGGTCGCGTCGTCCTTGAAGTAGTGCACGACTTGATCCGGCCGCCCCGTGGCAAAGATCTTCTTGGCTTTGCCTTCGTATAACAGTTCGCCGATCCCGCCCATATCCGCCTCGTTCGGTTGTAACCCCGCGCTGGCCTGCTCGCCTTTGGATTCTACTGCGCCAGCGTCTCGATCAATTGGTCTACCGCGCGACCGGTGCCCACGAGGATCGGGTGGCCGAACCGCCGGTTATGCTTGGCTTCCTTCACTTTTTGAAGCGCCAAGATCAGGCTCTGGAAATCGTCGAGCTTCGCCGTTTCGAAATACGTGATGAAGTCGAAGTCATCGAGACCGGTGGCATGGTATAGCTTCCGCTTGACCGTCTTGTGGTACGGCAACGCCGCCTGCGTGTGCTCCTGCATCATCTCGGCGCGCTTCTCCTGGGGGAGCGCCCACCATTCAGCATCTTTCCGGATCGGTATGACAATGGCGTACGGGCCGGACTCGCTCGGCGCCTTCAGGTCGCTTTTCATCTGATCCGGGAATCCAGGCACGTAGTTCGCCTTTTTCGTCATTCCATTGAGCACCATGACGCTCGACAGATACCGCCCGAAGGCGCTGTGCTGCAGATCCACCAGAAACTGCTGCGTGTCCTTTAATTCCGTCGCGTGCACGCGCAACAGAAGGTCGGCGTGGTCCGAGAGTCCGCGCAGCAGATAGAGGTCGATCGCCAGCTTTTCGCGGTATTGCTCAATGACGCCCTTGAAGGCGGTCAACTGCGCGATGCGGGACGCGTGTTCCAGCTTTCCCCAGTCCCCATCGATGCGGTACGCGGCAAACGTGCCGTAGACGCCCGGTTCCGTCAGGAGCTTGTCGCGATCGGCCGCAGCTTGCACGGCCATGGGAACCGTGATCATCCACAGTCCAAGCATCAGTGCCCACCATCTCATCGTGCCTTCCCTCCTTTGCGTCGGTTGCTCCTCGTGCCCCGGCCTGCCGAAAACACCCGCCGAAAGATGTGGTCCACATGCCTCAGATAATATCGGGGATTGAAACAGGCGGCGATGTCGCTTCTCTTCAGATGCCGCGTGATGAACGGATCCTTGGCCGCCAGCTCCTCCAGCGTCCCGGCGCCCCGCCATGACGCCATTGCGTTGCGCTGCACGGCCTCATACGACTCCTTGCGCTGAGCGCCCTTCCCGATCAGCGCCAGCAGGAGCCGTTGTGAGTAGACGAGCCCGCCCGTCAGCTCCAGATTGCGCTTCATGCGCTCGGGATACACCACGAGATGACGGATGAGCTCGGTCGTCCGTGCCAGCATGTAGTCGATCAAGATCGTGCTGTCCGGCATGATGACCCGCTCGACGGACGAGTGGCTGATGTCGCGCTCGTGCCAAAGCGCCACGTTCTCCATCGCCGCCACGCTGTTGGCCCGAACCAGCCGGGCCAATCCGCACAAATTTTCCGAAACAATGGGATTGCGCTTGTGCGGCATCGCCGAAGAACCTTTCTGACCTTCGGAGAAATACTCCTCGGCCTCGAGCACCTCCGTGCGCTGCAGATGGCGGATCTCGACCGCAATTTTCTCCATACTGGCCGCCAGCAAGGCCAGCGCCGTGGCGTACGCGGCGTGACGGTCACGCTGGACGATCTGGCTCGACACGGGATCCGGCGTCAATCCCAGCTTGGCACAGACGTAGGCCTCCACGTCCGGCCCCTGATGGGCGAACGTGCCCATGGCGCCGGACAGTTTTCCGACCGCGATTTCACGGCGCACCGCCTGCAGCCGATCACGGTGACGGCACATCTCTTCGTACCAGATCGCCAGCTTGAATCCGAACGAGATCGGCTCGCCGTGGATGCCGTGGGAGCGTCCCACCATCACGGTGTGCTTGTACCGCATGGCCTGGCGCTTCAGGACCGCAAGAAGGTCGTCGAGCCCCTTTAAAATGAGAGCGAGGGCTTCGGTCATCTGAATGGCGAGCGACGTATCGACGATATCTGAGGAGGTGAGCCCCATGTGGAGGAACCGATGCTCCGGGCCGACCGAATCCATGAGGGATTCGAGGAAGGCAATCACGTCATGCTTGGTAACCTTTTCGATCTCGGCGATGCGGTCCACGTCGATCCGAGCCTTCCTGCGGATCTTGGCCGCCGTCCCTCGCGGCGCCTGGCCGGTCCGTTCGAAGGCCGCGCACGCCTGCAGCTCCACCTCGAGCCAGATTTCGTACTTGTGCTTGAGCTCCCAGATGGCTTTCATCTGGGGACGCGTGTAGCGGTCAATCATGCAATCCTCGTCGCCCGTCGCTCGTGACGCGTCGTTCTTGAGCGCATCGATTCGCCCAGTCTTGCGAGAGACGCGTCACGGTGCCATCCGCCGCCACACCGGCCGGTCCGGCGTGGCGCGTTTCTCGGTGAGGCGCGGGTCGGTCGCCAAGACCTTGTCCAGCACGCCGTTCACGAATTTCGAGGCTTCTTCATCGCCGAAACTCTTGGCCAGCTCGATGGATTCGTCCATGGTCACCTTGGCCGGCACGTCGTCCAGCCACAAGAGCTCGAAGAGACCCGCCCGAAGGATATTGCGGTCCACGATCGGCATGCGGGCGACGGTCCAATTCGTGGCGTATTTCGCAATCAGAGTGTCCAACTCCTGCTTGTGATCCAACACCCCTTGGACGACCTGCTCCGTAAACGGCTTGGTCTCGTCTCCCTCCGGCGTCTGCTTCCAAAACTCATCGAGCCACAGGCCGGGTTTCCCATGGATGTCGTACTGAAACAGGATTTGCAGCGCCCGCTCGCGGGCCTGATGTCTGGTTCCCATAATTCCTTGATTACTTGGCATGCCGGCGAGCCGTCCGCCGGACGCGCGACGAGCGCTCGCCCATCGTCACGTCCTGCTCCATCGCCTTCAACTGCTTCAACACCGATGCCATTTCGATGGCCGACTTCGCGGCCTCCCCGCCTCGGTTGTATTTGCCGGGATCCGCTCGTTCGATCGCCTGGGCCACCGTATCGGTCGTCAGCACGCCGAAGATGATCGGCACATCGGCCTCCAACGCGGCCTGGCCGATGCCGCGGCTCGCTTCTGCGCTGATGTAATCGAAATGCGGCGTATCGCCTCGAATGACCGCGCCCAAACAGATGACGGCATCGAACCGGCCCGACTTTCCCAACGTGCGCGCGACCAGCGGCAGCTCGAAGGCGCCCGGAACGCGCACCACTTCGATGTCGTGCTCCTTGACGCCATGCTTGGTGAGGCCGTCGAGACACGACGAGAGCAGCTTGCTCGTGACGAACTTGTTGAACTTCGCCACGACGATCCCAAAGCGCATTCCCGTCGCATCATGATGTCCCTTCCGCAGCTTCATCCCGGTCGTTTTTCCCCCGACACCATTCTGATCCTTTCCAGGGCGACTGGCTTGCCCTTCGATTGCGCACGTCGAGCGACCACGGCCTCATCGTGGGGGCTCCGCGAGCAGGAAGGGCATGCCAGTTGCCCTCCTCACACTTTTTTCAGAATGTGTCCCAATTTTTTCTTCTTCGTCCGCAAATACTTCACATTGGCTTCCCGCGGCTGAATTTCGATCGGCACCCGTTCGACCACGTGCAAGCCGTAGCCTTCGATGCCGACGATCTTCCGGGGATTGTTCGTGATCAGCTTGATCTTATGCAGGCCGAGATTGACCAGGATCTGCGCCCCCACGCCGTAATCCCGCAGGTCGGCCTTGAAGCCCAGCTTGAGGTTGGCCTCCACGGTGTCGCTGCCTTCGTCCTGCAGCCCATAGGCTTTGATCTTGTTCAACAGTCCGATCCCCCGCCCTTCCTGGTTCAGATAGAGCAAGACGCCGCGGCCTTCTTTCTGGATGATCTCCATCGCCTTGTGGAGCTGCTCCCGGCAGTCGCAACGGAGCGAACCCAAGGCGTCGGCGGTCAGGCAGCCGGAATGCACGCGAACCAGCGTCGGTTCGCCGCTCTCCACCCGCCCCTTCACCAGCGCGATATGCGTGACATTGTCGACCTGATTTTCGAACGCCACCGCTTCGAATTCACCGAACATCGTGGGCAGCCGGGCGCTTGCCATGCGCTTGACGAAGGTCTCGCGCCGCATGCGATATTCGATGAGCGACTTGATGGTCACCAGCTTGAGTTTATGTGTCCGCGCGAACTTGGCCAGCTCCGGCACCCGGGCCATGGTGCCATCCTCGTTCATGATTTCGCAGATGACTCCGGCCGGATAGAGGCCCGCCAGCCGCGCCAGGTCCACCGAACCCTCGGTTTGTCCCGCCCGCTTCAGCACGCCACCCTGCTGCGCCTTGAGCGGAAAAATGTGGCCGGGCCGGGCCAAATCGCTCGGCTTGGATTTGGGATCAATCGCGACATGGATCGTCGTGGCCCGGTCCGCCGCCGAAATCCCGGTCGTGATGTCCTTGCGCGCGTCAATGGAGACGGTGAACGCCGTCCCGAACGCCGCCGTGTTTTCGACCGCCTGCTGGGGCAGCTGCAGCTCCTCGCAGCGTTCCGGCGTGAGAGCAAGGCAGATCAGCCCTCGGGCGTGTTTCGCCATGAAATTGATGGCTTGGGGCGTGACCTTTTCCGCGGCAATGACGAGATCGCCCTCGTTTTCCCGGTCTTCGTCGTCGACCAGGATGACGAACTTGCCTCTCTTGATATCGCGGATCGCGTCTTCGATGCTGTCGAATGGGCTGCTCATGGTTCTTGGAATTCAGAGACCGGCTCCTGCGGCCTCGAGGCGGACAATTTATCATTTAACATCGAACATTTATATGGGTTTTTTGCCCCACGACGCCGAAGCCAGCCATCCGGACCGTAACGCCATGATGACGGTGGCCCATGCACACACCCCCAAGCCGGCGAAGAGCCAGAGCCCCGGATCATAACTTCCAGTCACTCCTTTGATGGTTGCGGCGGCGACCGGCAGGAGAAAGCCTCCGATGCCTCCAGCCGCCCCCACCACGCCGGATGCCAAGCCGATGTCCTTGGGAAACCATTCGGCCACCAATTGAAACACGACGCCGTTCCCGAATCCCATGGCCCCGGTCGCCAGCACCATCATGGCGACGGCGATCGAGAACGACGGACTGGTCATGGCGACGATGGATCCGATGATGATCGGCAACACGACGTGCAGCGTCTGCAAGCCACCCCGGCGGTCCGCCACCCACCCGCCCAACGGCCTGATAAGGCTCCCGAGCAACCCGCAGCAGGCCGCCACCGATCCCGCCGACGGCGCATCCAGTTGATACAGATCGTGCAGCAACAACGGCAGCAGGCTGCACAGGCCGACGAATCCGCCGAAGGTGATGCCATAGAGCAGGCACAGCCAATAGGCCGAGCGGTGCCTGATCAAACGGGCGGCCCCATGCCACCAGGAACCGGCATCGTGCGCCTTCCCCCGCATCTCGGAAGGCACCATCGCGACAAAGGCAGCTAGTGCCCCAGCCGCGAGCAAGGCCATCACGCCGCAGATCTGATGCCAATTCAGCACGGCGGCCACGCGGGGCGCCAAGAACAATATGAGGACCGTGCCGATGTTACCGCTTGCGGCCAGCCCGAGTACCAGGCCTTGTGCCGCCGGCGGATAGGCGCGCCCCGCAATGGGCAATGCGACGGCGAAGCTGGCCCCGGCGACGCCTAGGCACACGGAGAAAACCAGGGCTTCCGAATACGTCGTGACCCCAACCCAGCCCCATGCGAGCACGGCAGCTTCGGCGATCATGAGTGCCACCGCCGTCCGTCGGGCGCCGATCCAGTCGGCACTCCACCCGGCCAGGACCCGAAGGACCGCGCCTCCGAGCAAGGGCAGCGCGATCAGCCAGCCCGTCTCCTGATCCGTCAAGCGAAGGTCGCGAGCCAACGGAATGCTCAACGCTCCGACGAGCAGCCACACCATGAAGCTGACGGTCAAGTGCAACCAGGCCCCCGCCAGGGACGGCCAATGTCCGCTTCGCAAGGTGGTGAGAATGGTCATGCCGGTGTGCTGTTTGTTTGGGTCGCCTTGGTCACTCGTGTTTCGCCGCGCGCGCATCATAGGGGACGGTCTTTCGCTCGCGCAACTCGATCGACGGATCCAAGCTTTTGGCCCTCCGGGTCCTTCTGCTATAGTCACTGAACGGTCATGAGTAAGCGAGCCGCCAAGCAGAAACGCGACGCAACAGCCGAGCCGGAGATTCTGGAGCCGTCCGACGACGAGTTGTCCGTCGAGCTGTCTGCCGGCCACGTCATCGATGTGTCCAAAGACGGCGCGGCAAAGGCGGACAGTACCGCCGTCGTCCCCACGACCGGCCTCCAGCAATATCTCGCCGAAGTCCGGCGGTATCCCTACCTCTCGAAGGAGGAGGAACTGCTGTTGTTCCACCAGTACCGCACGCAGGGCAGCCGGGAGGCAGCGGTCAAGCTCATCCTCGCGAATTTGCGTGTATCGGTCGCCATCGCGAGCGAGTACCTCCACACCGGCGCCGACCACATGGACTTGATTCAAGAGGGCAACGTCGGCCTGATGCAGGCCATCAAGAAATTCGATCCCACGAAAAACGTCCGCTTTTACGCCTACGCCGCCTGGTGGGCGCGCGCCTACATCCTTCGCTACCTCCTGAACAACTTTCGGCTGGTGAAAATCGGCACGACCCAGGACCAGCGCAAGTTGTTCTACAACCTGAGGAAAGAGAAGGCCAAACTGGAACGTGAAGGGTTCGCCCCCGACACGAAGCTGCTGGCCGACCGCCTGCAGGTGCGGGAACGCGACGTTATCGAAATGGACCAGCGCCTGGGGAACTGGGAATTGTCGCTGGACCAGCCCCTAGGCGAAGACCAGGACGGTACCCTGCTTGACGTGTTGCCGTCCCAGCAACAGCCGGCCGACGACGCGATCGCGGAGAGCGAGCTGCGCGCACTGTTCCGAAAAAAGCTCGCCGAGTTCACCAAGACGCTCGATGAACGAGAGGAGGACATTCTGCGCAACCGCCTGCTGTCCGATACGCCGCTGACCCTCGATGATCTGGGCGCCAAATACGGGATTACCAAAGAACGGACGAGGCAGTTGGAAGCCCGGATTATCAAGCGTCTGCGTGATTACATGCGGAAGGACGTCA
Source organism: Nitrospiraceae bacterium (assembly GCA_040255845.1). Lineage (GTDB taxonomy): Bacteria > Nitrospirota > Nitrospiria > Nitrospirales > Nitrospiraceae > Nitrospira_D. The sequence goes on from JBDZVU010000003.1 coordinate 56,098, forward strand.
AAGATTTCGACCGGTTGAAGATTTAGGGCTTTCGCCGCATTATTCCCTCGCAATTTGGAAACTCAATGGGTTAGGATGCCCTTTCCGCTTGGGCAGGGCACCCCAACATTTTTTTGGTCCAGGCCCTTGACTCGATGGGGTCCGGAACTATCTCTAGCCGCGAGTTCGGGATGGGGCATCTACCCGCTCGAGGCAGCGTAACGCCATCGAGTTCAACACCGTCAACGTTCCGATTCCATTTCATCAGCACGAGGAGGGTTTGTTATGAGCACAGCCGCGAAGGAGAAGAAGAACGTCGCCAAGGGCTTCCAGCCGCTCGGTGACCGGGTGTTCGTCACCTACACCGAGGAGCTCGAGCGCACTGCCGGCGGGATCTACGTGCCGGATTCGGCCAAGGAGAAGCCGCAGCGGGGTGTGGTTCAGGCAGTCGGGAAGAAGGTCGAGAACGTCAAGGTCGGCGACCAAGTCCTCTTCGACAAGTATTCCGGCAGCAAACTCCGCATTGAAGACGAGGAGTGCTTGATCCTCAAGGAAGAAGACATCCTCGGCATCTTCACCAGCTAACCCGCAACCCCAGACGACGATTGAACTAAAGGGAGGACACAGATGGCAAAGCAATTACTCTATAGCGAGTCGGCTCGGGCCTCCATTCTGAAGGGGGTCAATCAGCTCGCCGACGCCGTGAAGGCGACCCTCGGTCCCAAGGGCCGGAACGCCATTCTCGACAAGAAGTTCGGCGCGCCGACCATCACCAAGGACGGCGTGACCGTGGCCAAGGAAGTCGAGCTCAAGAACCCCTATGAAAACATGGGCGCACAGCTCGTTCGGGAAGTCGCAAGCAAGACCAGCGACACGGCGGGCGACGGCACCACCACCGCGACCGTGCTGGCGCAGGCGATCTACCGTGAAGGCGTGAAGAACATCACCGCCGGCGCGAACCCGATGGAAATCAAGCGGGGCATCGACAAGGCCGTCGAAGTCGTCGTGGGCGAATTGAAGAAGCTCAGCAAGCCCTGCCAGAACAAGACCGAAATCTCCCAAGTCGGCACCATCTCCGCCAACAACGACAAGACGATCGGCGATCTCATTGCGGAAGCGATGGAGAAGGTGGGCAAGGACGGCGTGATCACGGTCGAGGAAGCCAAGTCCATGACGACGTCCTTGGACGTGGTCGAGGGCATGCAGTTCGACCGGGGCTACATCTCCCCCTACTTCGTGACCAACGCCGAGCGGATGGAATGCTCGCTGGAAGAGCCGCTCATCCTCATCAACGAAAAGAAGATCAGCAGCATGAAAGATCTCCTGCCGATCCTCGAGCAGGTCGCCAAGATGGGCAAGCCGCTCGTCATCATCGCGGAAGAGGTCGAAGGTGAAGCGCTGGCCACCCTGGTGGTGAACAAGCTCCGCGGCACGCTGAACGTCGCGGCCGTCAAGGCTCCGGGCTTCGGTGACCGCCGCAAAGCCATGCTGGAGGACATCGCGATTCTGACCGGCGGCCAGGTGATTTCCGAAGACCTCGGCATCAAGCTCGAGAACGTGAAGTTGACCGACCTCGGCCGCGCGAAGCGCGTGACGATCGACAAGGACAACAGCACGATCGTCGAGGGCTATGGCGATCCGAAGAAGATCGAAGGCCGCGTGAAGCAGATCAAGGCCCAGATCGAAGAGACCACCAGCGACTACGACCGTGAGAAGCTCCAGGAGCGTCTCGCGAAGATCGTGGGCGGCGTGGCGGTCATCAACGTCGGCGCGGCGACCGAGACCGAAATGAAGGAGAAGAAGGCCCGCGTCGAGGACGCGCTGCACGCCACCAAGGCGGCCGTCGAAGAGGGCATCGTCCCCGGCGGCGGCACGGCGTATTTGCGCTGCATCCCGGCGCTCGACAGCCTCAAGCTGACGCCGGAGCAACAGGTCGGCGTAAACATCGTGCGCCGCGCGCTCGAAGAGCCGATCCGCCAGATCGTGGCGAACGCGGGAGGCGAAGGCTCCGTGGTCGTGGAGAAGGTCCGGGCGGACAAGAACGTGAACTTCGGATTCAACGCTGCGACCGAAGAGTACGTGGACATGATCAAGGCGGGCATCATCGATCCGACGAAGGTCTCGCGGACTGCCTTGCAGAACGCGTCTTCCGTGGCCGGCTTGATGCTCACCACCGAGGTCATGATCACGGAATTGCCGGAAGAGAAGAAGGAACCGGCAGGCCATGGCCACAGCCACGGCATGGAAGGCATGTACTAAGAGCCGCGCGACTGGCGACTAGCCACTCTGCACACGCTCGGATGACGAAACGGAGGGCTCGGCGGGCGACCGCCGGGCCCTTCGTGTTTTCGAGGATCCCGCCGGGGTACAATGGCGGTTGAGCGGCCATGATCATCGAGGTCGAGCCCAACGAGAATTGCGAGGCCGGTTTCTTCGGACGGTTCAAGGAGGTGCGGCCACCCCGCCGGGTGACGCAAGTCCGGCTCTATGACCGCAATCCCGAAGGAGAGTGGTATTGGGTCACCGGCTGGAGTCCGGATGAGCGGTCTCCTTCCTGCGCCGCCTACGCACAGCTGGTCGAAGACTCAGGGTCTGGATTCACCCACCTCGTGTATGGGGGCCTGTACGGCCTGCGATTGAAACCGCTCACGAGCGCGGCGCCCTGGAGTCTCGATGACCCGGCACAATGGGGCGAGGCGTACCTGTCGCTCTCGAGCGACCGCGATCTGCGGGACGCGGGTCGCGATACCCCTTGAGGTGTTCCTACTACCCTGTTTCCTCAACTAGCAGGCCCTTTGCCGCTTCAGTAAGATAGGCCTTGGTGCCGTGGAGCCGGCGGCACGTCCGATGCCGCGCATGACAGAACAGCCGCACGCCTTGCAGCAAACCCGCGACAAACTCCGCTCTTTGGCCACCGAACTCGCGGTGGCCGAAGAACGGGAGCGTCGGCACATTGCTCAGGAGCTTCAGCGTCACCTGGCGCAGCCGCTGACGTTGGGCCGGATGAAGCTCAGCCACGTCATCCGCCAGACCACGACGGCGAGCGTCAGCGCGCTCCTCCACGACATCGACGCAGTGATGGATCAGGCGCTCAAGTTTACCGAGTCCTTTGCGGTGAGCCTGACGCCGCCCGTCCTGCATGAGCAAGGCTTCCAGCCGGCCCTTCAGTGGCTTGCCGCCAAGATGGGACAGCAGGGCCTGTCCGTCGCGCTGCATTTGACGCCGACCGAGCCCATGCTGGACGGCCACCAAGCCATCATTCTGTTTCAATCGGTACGGGAGTTGCTGTTTAACGTGCTGAAGCACGCCGGAACGACCCGTGCCCGCGTGTTGGTCGCCCACCAGCCCTCCGGCTGGTTGAGCGTGACCGTGGAGGACGAAGGACGCGGGTTCCAGGCCGGCGAGGTCGAGCACCCCGGGGACCCGCACAATCGCTTCGGCTTGTTCAGCATCCGCGAGCGGATGGCCAAGCTGAACGGCCGCATGGACGTGCGCTCCCTCCCTGCGCACGGGACCAGCGTGACGCTGCTCGTTCCCGTCGGTCAGCCGCATGCCGTGCCGGAACCGGTCAACGGGCAGCAGGGGGCCGAACGCCTCCGCGTCCTGCTCGTGGACGATCATGCGATGGTCCGTGAAGGCCTGAGAAGCATCCTCGAGGCCTATCACGACCTGGAGGTGGTTGGCGAAGCGGGAGACGGGATGGAGGCCATCAAGCTGGCCCGCACGCGCCAGCCCGACGTGGTCGTCATGGACATTAACATGCCGCGCCTCGACGGCGTCGCGGCCACCCGTCAAATCAAGCGCGACCTGCCGCGCACGGCCATCATCGGGATTTCCGTTCAAGATTCCGCGCAGATCGAGCAGGCCATGCTGTCGGCAGGGGCGGCAAAGTTTCTCACCAAAGACCGCGCTGCCAGCCAACTGCACGAGGCCATCCTTCACGCCCGCTGAGTGGCGGCTGGTCGTTTACGCTGAGCGCCGGCAGAGCCGCAGCGCCGCCTTCAGCATCGGAGACAATTTGGGTTCATAGAAGAAGGCGCGGAACAGCCGGTTGACGAGCGCCGTGTGGCGCTCGTGATCGTGACGGAACCGTGCCGCCCCGGCGCTCCGGTCCTCCGCGTCATAGCCCACCCGTACGGCGCACCGCTCCAACTCCTCCCTGGAATCTGGCAATGCATGGGTTTGCAGTTCGTGGACCATCTGCAGCTTGTGCTCGACGTCGCGAAGGAAGAGGTAGGCGGACCGGAGGTCGTCATGGTCGCGGGGCGAGAGGAGCCTGTAGCGGGAGAACCGGCGGAGCGCCCCCAGCGTGCTGCGGTCGAGCAGCCCGGGCGCGTGCCTGCCGACCAGCACTTGGACGGTTTGGACGAGGAACTCGATCTCCCGGATGCCGCCGGTCCCCAGTTTGACATTGCGCCGTTCGTGGCCACGGTCCGCCATCTTGGCGTCGATCATTTCCTTGACGCTGCGCACGTCCTCCACCACGGCGAGGGCGTCCTTCCAGGCCGCGCGCCCCGAGTCGGCGCCGAACATGAATGGTCTCACCATTTTTAGAAACGCCCGTCCCACCTCCGCCGAGCCCGCCACGGGCCAGGCCTTGAGCAACGCCAGCCGCTCCCAGATCTGTCCGCGCGTCGCATAATATTTTCGGTAGTCATCCAGCGAGCGCGCCAACTGGCCCACCGAGCCTTCCGCCCGCAGACGCAGGTCGACGCGAAACACATACCCTTCCTTCGTCTGTGCCGTCAGCGCCTTGGTCAATTCCCGCGAGAGAAGCTCGAAATACTCTTCGTTGGAGATGCCGGTGGCCGGCGGCGTGCCGGTCTGCTTGCCGCGGGGGGGCCGGGTCTCGCCGTCATGCGATTCGTAGACATAGATCAGATCCACGTCCGAGCTGTAATTCAGTTCATGCCCGCCCAGCTTTCCCATGCCGATCACGGCGAAGCGGGTTTCCGTCCAGCGGCCGTCCCGGTTCTTGTGCATCGGCACGCCGTACTGCCGACGGAGATCTGCATCGACGATTTCGTAGGCACCCTGAATCAGCAAGCTGGCGAGATCGGACAGCGCCGCCGTGGTCTCGGGCACGGGGGCCAGCCGAAGGAGGTCCCGCACGCCGATCCGCAGCATCTCGCGGCGCCGGAACCTCCGCAGTGTGTCCAGCTTCAATTCCGTGACCGTGAGATGGCCGAGACTCTTCCTGAGCGCCTGCTCGATGCCGGCTCGGGTCGGCGATTTAGACAACACCCCTTCTTCCGCCAGCCAGTAGATCAGCATGGGATCGCGGATCACGGTGAAGGCGAGCGCGTCGCTGTTGCCAAAAATGGTGCACAGCAGATCCAGCATCCGCGGCGAGCTGCGCAGGTACTCGAGGAAGGTCGTCCGGGTGACGCTCTCAAGCAGCCGCTCCCAATGGTTCAGGGCCTGATCGGGATCGGCTGTCCGCGCGATGGCATCCAGCAGGATAGGGAGGATCTCTGCCAGCTGCTTCCGCTGGTGGGGATCGCCGGCCATGGCTTGCAGATTGCGGTCGGCCTGCTCCCGATGCCGCAAGTTGTAGGCGGCGAGAATCGCATCGGTTCGCGCGGCGTCGCTCTCCGCGGCCAGCAAGAGGGGCCGTGGATCGCGCCTGGACGACAGCGACGCCACCGGCGGTTTGGCGGCCCTACGGCCCCTTCCGGAAAGCGGTTTGTCAGCCGCCACGAGCGCCTCCGCGCCGCGCTCCGGTACAGGCGGCGCAGCCGGCCGTGGCGGCCCTTGTCAACATCCTGCCATGCATGGCGCGGCATTATACTGACCGTCCTACGCTCACACAACGAATCGGGTTCGGGTATACTCGCGCCATGACGGATGCTGCCGGTGATCGCGACGCGCTGCGTCAGGCCGTGGAACCACTCACTCGCGAGGTTCCCTCGGACGTCGTGCAGGATTTCTTCACCCGGATGGATGAAGAGTATTTTCGCCGCTTCACCCCCGACCAGATCGCCCGGCACATGCAGATGGCGGCGACGCTCACGCCCGACCATCCGTGCGAAATGACGATTGTAGACCGGCCTCCGCACCACGCCGAGCTGACCGTCGTCGCGTACGACTACTTCTCCGAGTTTGCCACGATCTGCGGACTCCTCTCGGCCTTCGGGCTCAATATCGAGGAAGGCCAGATCTATACCTTCGTGGAACGATCTTCCCCGGCCGGTCATGCCGTCCCGGGGGCCGTGAGAATGAGGCCGAAAACACGGCCGGGCTTGGGCCGCAAGAAGATCGTCGACGTGTTTCGTGTGCAGCCGGTGCCCGGCGCGGCGTTTGGCGCAGACGAGCAAGCCCGCCTCATCGCCGAAATGACCGCCATGATCCGGTTGCTGGATGCCGGCCGGTTCGACGAAGCGCGGCAGAGCGTCAACCGGCATCTGGTCGAGCAGCTTGGCAAGCGCCGCGGCACGTTCAGCGGCCTGCTTCACACCGTGCACATCACGTTCGACAACGGCCAATCGCCCACGGATACCATCATGGACATCCGCTCTGACGACACGCCGGCCTTCCTCTATGCCTTCGCCAATGCCTTGGCCATGCGGAACATCTACATCGCCAAGGCGCAATTCGAGCTCGAGCGGGGAAAACTGCGCGACCGGTTCTACGTCCGCAACCGGTACGGCCAGAAAATCACCGATCCGATGGACCAGCAGCACTTGCGCCTGACTGCGGTGCTGATCAAGCAGTTTACCCATGCGCTCACGTGGGCCCCCGACCCCGCGAAAGCCCTGGAGGCGTTCGATCACTTCCTCGACCTCACCGTGCAGGACACCAAAGGCAAGGCGCAGCAGCAGGCGCTCGCGTTCCTCAGCGATAAGAAGACCTTTCCGCTCCTGGCACGGCTGCTCGGCACCAGCGACTTCCTGTGGGAAGACTTCCTCCGCCGCCAGCACGGCAACCTGCTGCCGCTGCTGCATGACTATCGCGATGCGCCGTTGATCAAGCCCCAGATGACGCTGCGCAAGGAGCTCGACCGGATCGTCGGCAAAGCGAGGACCGACGCGGCGCGCAAGGACGCCTTGAACCGGTTCAAGGACCAGGAGCTGTTCCGGATCGACATGAAGCACATGATGGAAGCCTCCAGTCTGGCCGATTTCTCGCAGGCCCTGACCGAACTGGCGGAAGTGATCGTCCAGCGGAGCTTGATGGACTGCCAAGCCAAGCTGAACAAGCTGTATGGGACCCCACGGCTGGCACACAGAAAGCCGTGCCCGTTCTCGGTCCTTGGCATGGGCAAATTCGGCGGCCGCGAGCTCGGCTACGCCTCGGACATCGAGGTGCTGTTCGTCTACGAAGGAGCGGGGCGGACCAGCGGCAAGCATGGCATCGAAAACAGCGAGTATTTCGAGCGGCTGGTGCAGGAGCTTCTGCAGTGGATCGAAGCCAAGCAAGAAGGCATTTTCCATGTGGACGTGCGCCTGCGTCCCCACGGAGGCAAGGGATCACTGGCCAATCCGCTGGAGGAAATTCAGAGCTATTACAGCACGACGGGGCTGGCCGCACCGTTCGAGCGGCAGGCCCTCATCAAGCTCCGGGCGGTGGCCGGGGACCGGACGCTGGGCAGGCAGGTGGAAGCCCATCGCGACGCCTACGTCTACAGCGGCGAGCCGTGGGACCTGGCCGTGGCACTGGATCTGCGTCGGCAGCAGCTGCGGCAGCTCGTGGAGCGCGGCACGGTGAACCTGAAGCACAGCCCAGGAGGGTTGGTCGACATCGAGTACGCCATCCAGTACCTACAGATCATGCACGGGCACACCCGTCCGGTGCTGCGCACGCCGAATACGATGCAGGCCCTTGCGGGGTTGGCGGAGTGCGGCCTCGTGTCCCGGCAGGACGCAGAGCATCTTCGCAAGGCCTATTGCTTCGTCCGCATGCTGATCGACGGGTTGCGCATGGTTCGCGGCAACGCAAAGGACTTGGTCCTTCCTCCCCCCGATTCCGACGACTTCATCTTCCTGGCCCGCCGCGTCGGCTACACGACCGACGACTGGCAGGCGGGGGCACGGCATCTGCAGACGGACATCGAGGAACACATGGCCACGACGAAGGAGTTCTTCGAACGGACGTTCGGAAAGCTCTGATCACATCGGAATCATGCCGCCGCAGACTGTGAGCGCCTCGGCAGGACGTAGACGATTCCGGCTCACTGCGACGGGCACGGAAAAGGATGCATGATTGAGATCTACACGGACGGCGCGTGCAGCGGGAACCCGGGCCCCGGAGGCTGGGGCGCCCTGCTGCGGGTGGGCGCGGTGGAAACGGAACTCTCCGGCGGCGAGCCGTCGACGACGAACAACCGGATGGAATTGCTCGCCGTCATACAGGCTCTCCAGTGGCTACCGGAGCCGGCGACGGTCTGTGTCTACACCGATTCCCAGTACGTCCAGAAGGGCATCAGCGAGTGGATTCACAGTTGGAAGCGGCACGGCTGGAAGACCGCAAGCAAGGAGCCGGTCAAGAACGAAGACCTCTGGCGGCGGCTCGATGCCCTCACGGCCGGCCACACGATTGAGTGGCGGTGGGTCCGAGGCCACGCCGGTCATCCGGACAACGAGCGCGCCGATGCCCTCGCTCGCGCCGGCCTCGAGGAAGCCCGTCGCGCTCGTAGTCTCCGCTAGCTCGTTGCGTCTCGTTTGTCGGTAGTCGGGCCTCCAACCCCATTACGGATAAGCCCGTCTCCGAACGTCGGCGGACGTTCGCATGCCTGAATGCACGGTTTTGCATCTGAGTGAACAGTTCGTCCGACTAGAGACTGTCCCAGTGCTGTCCCGGACACGAACGAACGGATGATGGGCTCCCTGGACGAGCTCGGTTAACGGGCCTCTCCGCTCCGCACGTTGTGAGTCGGCACTGTCCAGCTCGGTCCCCCCTCCTCGGAGCGTGGGGCATCGTGTTGGGAGGACAGGATCGTCTCGTGGAGTCGCTTGACCAGTTCGTCTTTCGGAATGACGGCCAGGGCACCTGCCGCGATCATCTCTTGTCCGTGCGAGTCGGCGCTCATCGAAAGGCCTATCACAGCGACGCACGGATGGAGTCGCTTGATCTGGGAGGTGGCGACGATGCCGTTGAGCCGTGGCATGTGAATGTCCATGACGACGACGTCGGGGCAGAGCCGCGGAACGGCTCGGAGGGCGTCCTCCCCGTCAACGGCCTCCCCGACGACGTCTATCGTCGGATCGGCAGCCAGGAAGGTCCGGATGTGCTGACGAAGCAGCGTATGGTCGTCGACCAAGAGGACTCGAATGGGAGACGAAGTTTTGTGCGCCATGGTTGAGATGTACCGTGGAGGGGGCACCCACGACAACCTGGCGAATCAGGGGGGATGCGGCCATGCATGAAGGTCACTCTCGTCTCGACTCCGCCCTGCAGACCCGTGATACCGACACCATCTCCGTCCGTCATCAACCGATTCCCCGCCTGCGACGGGCCGCTTCCTTGCGAGAGTTGCAGGGTGCCGCCTCCCGGTGCCGAACCCCGAAGCAATTCCAGGCGCTGCTCGAGCGCATGCGGACCGTCATCCCGTACCAGAAAATGGTGGCGGCATGGGGCTGCCACAAGCGGACCAGGCTGCACTATGTCTTCAACTACGGATTTTCCCGCGAATTCCTCCGATGGTATCTCTCAAGGGGCCCCTTATGGAGAAGTCCGGTCTTTCACGAATGGCGGCGGACGCGACGGGTCGTCAGCGTCTGCGAGGTCGTGAAGCGCTACCCCGCGCGATTCGATGGTGAGCTGCTGAAGCAGTACGAGCGCGCGGGCGTGTACGAGACGCTGTGTGGCGGGCGTGCCAGGAGAGGCCACTTCGTGTACGTCTGTCTCGCCATGGCGTCTTCCCGGAAGGTTCAGGCCTACCGGGCGCGGTTCGAGACTGTGGTGCCATGGTTGGTCGCGGCCAGCCAGCGGGCCTATCCCCGCACGCTGCTGACGAAACGGGAAGCCGCCGTGCTCGAGCGCCGGGCGATGGGTGAGATCACCAAGCAAATTGCCGTGGCGGAAGGGATCAGCGAGCGGACGGTCCGTGAGCACCTCCAGCAGATCAAGAGCAAGCTGTACACCGATGACCTGGTCAATGCCGTGGTGATCGCCGTCCGCAGTGGCATGGTCCTTCAATCCGGCGCGCCGGCGTCTCGCACCGCCGACCGCCGAACTGCCGCCCGCGCCAACGCGGTGTAGCGGCTGGTTTGGTCCGGCACCATCCCCACTGCACGGTCAGCTAGAGATCGACCCAGTAGGCTCGGCGGCAGAGTCTCTCCATAGTCTCACGAACCACCTTGTACAAGCGAATGGAGGTGAACGTATGAGGCCAGGCGTCGCACTATGGTTCGCCGCGGGGCTTGGGATATGCGCGTTGACCGTGGCCTGCGCGGACTACCCCGAATCAAAGACTCAGCGGCCGGTGTACAGTTATGAAAACGTCGAGATGGGGCCGGATGAGTCGGGGCAAGAGTATCGAGGGACCTATCCCTCGGAGCAGCCGGATGAGAAGGAGCAACGCCGATAGGCTGCAGCGCGTGTCATTGTGTCATTGAAAGCAGGTTCCCGTTCCCACTGTCCTGTCCGACACGCATCCGGGCTTCCCGACGTCGACAAGCCCATCGGTTTCACCCGCAGTCTGAGGTGCCGGCACAGCGCCATCTCACCATGAGTGGCGCTGACGCCGGACTCCCCGGATGTGATCAGCGCCTGTCCTCCGGCAGCGGCAGGTCGTGAGAGAGCTGCCTCCGTGTCTCAGGCTCGGGATTCAGGACGAGCGGGACGTTGAGGTGTTCGGGCAACAGGACGAATTTCGCATTCTGACTGTCGAACAGCTTGAAGCGCAAGTAATCTGGCGTCAGCGTTTTCGCGATCCGTTGTTGGGCTTCTGCCTGTCCGGCGGCCCGAATCCGCATGCCGTCCGCCTCTCCCTCCGATCTGATCTTGATCGCATCGCCCTCTCCCCGGGCCCTGCGCCGGGCGATCTCCGCATCCTTTTCCGCGATGACCAATTCAAATTCCTTCTGTTCTTTCTCCTGCTCCTTGGACTGCTTGCGTTCGACGGCTTCCAACACGATCTTCGCCAATTCGATATCGGCGAGCGCCACGCTGGCCACCTCCAAATGGCGTCCTTTGAGCTTGTCCATGACGACGGCCTGCACCTTGTCAGCGATCTCGGCGCTTCGCTCAGGAACCGTGACCATTGGATAATTCGACACGACGCTTCGCACCGCGGCCAGCAGTTCCGGCCGCACCACACGCGGATAGAAATCAGGGCCCACCTCTTGAGCAAGAAAATACACCTCATCCGGCATTGGGCGCATGATGATGGCGGCTTTCAACCGCACGAGCAAATCGTCGGAACTGAGCGCATCCACCGTCTCGGCATAGCTTCGCCACCGGATGTCATACACAAACACATCATTCCAGGGAGCGCGCCAATAGAAGCCGCTCGACAAGGGACTCGCACGCAACCCTTCGGTAAAGGGGTACCACCGCAACCCGCGCTGCCCCGGCTGAACCGTCGTCCCGCATCCTGATTGCACTGTGAGCAGCGTCACCAGCGCGACCAGCATATACCGCACCATGATGGCTCCTTTCTGGCCTGAGGGCTGGCTCCTTCATCGCTCGGGAGCCGCTTCGCGAGCCTCCAAGGCCTTCCCATGTTCCTGCGCCAGTCGTTCGCGCTCATCCGCGGACTGGCGATACGCCTCGATCAGCAGACGCGTGCCGGCGACCCAATCGGACTCCGGCCCAAACAGGCGCTGGTAGAGAGCCACCCGCGCCTCGAGCTCGTCGGCTTGGTGGCGAAACCGTTCGGCTTCATGCCGGTAGTACTCCGCAATCCTGCGTTGATCGTCCGGGGATCGATAGGAACCCATGTCGAGTTCCTGCGGGCCGGAACAGCCTGTACTCAGCGACGCCCACGCGAGAGCCGCCGGAAGCAAGGCTCGAAGAAGCGCCCGCCCGACGCTAACGAGGGGCTCCTGTCCGGCCGACTGTCGAATCGTGTGCGCGGGAAGGGACGACGGCAGACCGAGGAGGCGATTGCAAAAAGACCACCTCATAGTCCCACCTGTGGGGAAAGAGCGCCACGAACCCCGTGCGAGACAGGTGTCCGAGCGCGCTGAACAAGTTGTGCCAGGTGTGCTGCGGCAAAGCGTTGGCGAGATCTGAAAACATCATCCGAGGCCGGTGGTGGCCCGCATGCAGAATGTCGTCTACGATGGCCGACTCGGCGGTCAGCCGACGATCCCCATCCATACCCGCTGCCTCCGGGTTGCGCGGACGGCTTGCTCAGTCGTTCGACAGCAGCGGATCGAAGCCGTGCTTCTGGAGCAGCCGTTGAATGCGTGCACTGGCCATGAAGTTCAAGAACTGCTGCGCCGTCGTGAGGCTTTGCTCGGGGCACGTCCAGACGATCGCTTCTGAAAAGTGAAGGACGCCCCCCTCGCTCTCCGCGATTTCATCGATGATCCGGACCTGGCCGTTGCCGATCGCATCCGCGCGCGACACGACGGCCAAGTCTGCTTTCCCCGTCTCCACCCAACTCATGAGCTCATGCGTATGCTCACCGTAGAGCATGGTGGCCTGCTTGGTGTAGGACGTCCGTGAGCGCGGCAGGGCCCGCAACGCCATCTGACCGAACGGCGACGACTTGGGGTCCGGGAGCGCGATCCGGAGCGACCGCGAATCGTGAAACGCGATCGGTGTCGAATGCGAAGCGGCGGACATCACGAGGACCATCGGACTCCTGCCGTACAGTCTGGGTTTGGCGTGCACGGTCAACCCTTTTCGCTCCAGCCGTGCCACGTCATCCGCGGTTTCAGGCAGAAAGACATGAATAGGGGCTCCTTGCTCGATCTGGCGGCGCAGCGTGGACGAGGGCCCATAGACGACCTCAACGGTGGCGCCATGCTCGCGCTCGAACATGGGGATGATTTCTTGAAAAGCCGCCTTCAAGGTGTGGCTGGCTCCCACGGTAAGCGTTTCGGCCGAGGCGATCCCGCCCACAACGAGCATCGCCATCGCGGTGACCACGGCTGCCGGCATTGTGAATAGCGCGTTCATAACCCTCCTTCTCCGCTCTACCCATGCATTCCGCAAGTTCAATACCAGGCGCCAGAGATGCCCGGCTGCCGATCCAGGGACCGCAAACGGCCTGTTTATGCCAACTTGAGGATTTTCCGAATCGCAGGTCCGATCCCACTTCCTTCCTTTCCAGGATTTCGCACCGTATGGCCTGTGCGGAATCGCGCAGTTTTTGCTTCCGTATATGTCGTGCGCGGGCTGATGTCACCAGACGGGCTGGATAACTCCCAGAAATCAGACGCCTTGAAGTTCCATGCCTCCATGCGGTAAGCAGTTTGCTACAGGACCGGGCGGACCTTTTCCCTGCCCATGCATCTCGCGGGCGAGGCAAGGAACCATTCCCTTCACCGAACCTGTACTGCCGTGCGTTAACGGATCCGACGCATGAACCAGATCGTCCTCATTGCCCTCCGCAGACCCTACACCTTCGTCGTCATGTCGATCCTCATCGTGCTCCTCGGCGGGCTCTCCGTGCTGCATATGCCGACCGACGTCTTTCCGAATATCACCATCCCCGTCACGTCGGTCGTGTGGGTCTATTCGGGTCTGCTGCCGCAGGCGGTCGAAGGGCGCATTACCTATCTCTTCGAGCGCTTTCTGACCGCCACCGTGGAGGGCATCAAATACATTCATAGCCATTCCTATTACGGCAGCAGCATTACGAACATCTATTTGCAGGACGGCGTCGACGTCGGCCGGGCCGAGGCGGACATCACCGCGATCGCCCAGACGGTCGTGAAGGCGCTGCCGCCCGACATCTCTCCGCCGATGGTCATGCGCCTGGCGCCGTCTTCGATCCCGGTGGCGATGCTCCAAATCAGCTCCGAGGAACTGACGCCGGCGGAACTCTACAATCTCGCCTACATGCGCATCCGACCTCTGCTCGTCACCGTGAACGGCGCGATTCTGCCGCACCCCTACGGCGGTCAGGACATGCAGGTCATGGTCAACCTCGACCAGCAAAAGCTCCTGGCCCGGCACCTGACCCCCGCCGACGTGCATGACGTGCTCATGCGGCAATACCTCGTGCTGCCCTCCGGAGACATCAAGATCAAGCAGACCGACTGGATCGTCCAGACCAATGCCTCGCCGTTGCGGATCGAGGATTTCGGCAACATCCCCATCAAGCGGGAGGGGAACGCGTATGTCTATCTGCGCGACGTCGCGACCGTGCGCTTGATGGGCCGCGTGCAGCAAAATGCCGTGCTGGTCGAAGGCAAGCAGACGGTCATCATCATTGTGATGAAGAGCACGGAAGCGTCCACCTTGGCCGTGGTCGACGGCATCAAGAAGATGATTCCCCGTGCCGAGCAAATCGTCCCGCCCAGCGTGAAAATCCGCTTGCTCGACGACGCGTCCACGTTCGTGAAGGACTCCATCCGCGACGTCGTGCATGAGATGCTGACCGCCGGGGCGCTCGTCGGCGTCATCGTGCTGCTGCTCCTCGGTTCATGGAAGGCGACCGTCATCGTCTGGACGTCGATTCCCCTGTCCATTCTCACCGCCCTCATCGGCCTGCATTGGCTCGAGGAAACGATCAACGTCATGACGTTGGGCGGGCTTGCCCTCGCGGTCGGCATTCTCGTGGATGACGCCACCGTGATGATCGAAAATATCGACCGGCATCTCGAAATGGGGAAACCGGTCGAGCAGGCCATCATCGACGCCGCGAACCAAATCGTCGTCCCGACGCTCGTCGCCACCCTCTGCATCGCGATCGTCTGGCTCCCGCTGTTCCAACTGGGCGGCGTCGCGGGGTATCTGTTCAAGCCCATGGCCGAAGCCGTCATCATCGCCATGCTGGCTTCGTTCATCCTGTCCCGCACGCTGGTCCCCACCATGGCCAAGTATCTGATGAAGGGGCACCATGTCGCCGCCGCCTGAGGCTCACCACGCCGCACAAGGCCAGGCTTCCTCGCGGAACCTCTTCGTCCGTTTTCAGCAGGGATTCGAACGGCGCTTCAATCAAGTCCGGGAGAGGTATGGAAGTCTGCTCGAACGCGTCGTGGCCCGCCGCCGCACGTTCGTGCCGACGGCGCTCGTGCTCGCCTTTGCCTCCATGTCCATCTTCTTCCTGCTCGGGCGCGATTATTTTCCGGAGATCAGGTCGGGAGTGATCCAGATGCATATGCGGGCGCCGCTCGGCACCCGCATCGAAGTGGCGGGACGCATCGCCACGCTCGTGTCAGGGAGCATCAAGGAACTGCTCCCGGGCCACGTGGAAAACATCGTCAGCAACTGCGGCCTTCCGGTGGGACCGCACAACCTCGCCTTCATTCCAACTCCGACGATCGGCTCGCAAGACTGCGATCTGACGATTCTGTTGAACGATGAAAAATCGCCGGTCTGGGAGTACCGGCGCGTGCTCCGCAAAGGCTTGCGGGAGCGCTATCCGGGAACGGAGTTTACGTTTCAGCCGTCGGACCTCACCGCAAAGATCCTCAATTTCGGCGCGCCGGCGCCCATCGACGTCCAGGTAAACGGCCCGGACATCTACGCCAATTACGAGTTCGCCCGGAAACTCGCCGCCAAATTCCGCATGATTCCCGGCGCCGCGGACGTCGTCATTCAGCAAACCATGCGCACCCCCACGCTGATGGTGGAAGGAGACCGGACGTTCGGCCTGAGCGTTAATCGGACATTGAAGGACATGGCGGACAACCTCCTCATGACGACCGCCGGCAGCCAGCAGGTCGATCAAATCTATTGGCTGGATCCCACGACCGGCATGTCGTACCTGATCAACGTCTATACCCCGCAGCCGCAGATCAATAGCATCAACAGCCTCAATACGATCCCCGTCGACGCCTCCGGGAGCCCGGGCAAGGACGATGACATCCAACTCCTCGGCAATCTGGCCGGGCTGTCGGCGGAAGGCACCCCCGGCGTGATCACCCACGGCAACATCATGCCGCTCTTCGACATTTACGTGTCGGCCGAAGGGCGTGACCTCGGCGGCGTGCTGGCCGACGTTCAGAAGATCGCCGCCAGCCTGGAGCACGAGAAGCCCAGGAGCGCCGAAGTTCAAATTCACGGCCAGGCGTCGTTGATGTACGAAGCGTACGGCGAGTTGATCTTCGGCTTGCTGGCCGCCATCGTGCTGGTCTATCTGCTCATCGTCGTCAACTTCCAATCCTGGCTCGACCCCTTCATCATCATCACGGCCCTTCCGGGCGCGCTGGCCGGGATCGCGTGGGCCCTGTTCCTCACGCATACGCGACTGTCCGAACCAGCCCTGACGGGCGCTATCATGACGATGGGGACCGGAACCGCCAATTCGATCCTCGTGGTATCCTACGCGCGCGAACGACTCCAGGAGCACGGCGACGCGATCAGAGCCGCGATTGAAGCCGGCAAGACGCGTTTCCGCCCGGTGCTGATGACGGCCTCCGCCATGATCATTGGGATGGTACCCATGGCGACCGGCTATTCGCAGAATGCGCCGCTGGGACGCGCCGTCATCGGCGGCCTGCTCGTCGCGACGCTCTTCACGCTGTTTTTCGTCCCCTCCGTGTACGCGATCATCTACAGCCGGCGGACCGTGCGCCGGGAGGAGCGGCCATCATGACGCCACGTCTCCGCGGACAGGGCCTGCTGGTGCTCGCCGTCGTCGCGATCCTGTTTTACGTCGGGTACCGGGTCTATGAAACGCGCAGCGACGCCGCCTCCCTCCAAGAGCGGACGATCGAGGACGCGGTGCTCACCGTGGCCGTCATCTCGCCGAAACCGGTGCCGCCGACTGAAACCATTACCCTGCCGGGCAATATCGTGGGGTGGTACGAAGCGCCGATCTATGCCCGCGTCACGGGGTACGTGAAGATGTGGTACAAGGACTACGGCGACGAGGTGAAGAAGGGCGACATCCTGGCCGAAATCAACGCTCCCGATCTGGACGCGGAGTACGAACAGGCCAAAGCCGATCTGGATTCCGAGCGCGCCAAGTACAAGCTCGCAGAAGTGACCGCGAAGCGCTGGACCGCCATGCGGCCGAATCATGCGGTCTCGGAGCAATCCATCACCGTCCAAGAACAAAACCTGAAAGTCCAAGCGGCGCTGGTCAAAGCGGCGGAGCAAAAGGTCCGGAACATCGAGGCCTTCATCCGGTTCAAGACGATCCTCGCGCCCTTCGACGGCGTCGTCATCCAGCGCAATATCAACGTCGGCGATCTGGTGACCAAGGAAGGCAATCTCAGCACGCCCAACGCGAAGAGCAATCTGTTTACGGTGGCCGTCGTGGACACCCTCCGCCTCTTCGTCAACGTCCCGGAAACCTTCGGCCCCTTCCTTCAGCCCGGCTTGACGGCCGACATCACGGTCCCCCAGTTGGCGAATCGGCATTTCACCGGGAAGTTTCTGACCGTCTCGCGAGGGTTCGACGTCAGTACCCGTACAGCGGTGACGGTCTTCACCATCGACAACGACGACCGGGCGCTGTGGCCTGGGTCCTACGCCGAGGTCCACCTGACGGCGCCGGTGGACCGGCAGGCCTTCACGATCCCCTCCACCGCTCTAGTCTTCCAGGAACACGGCACCCAAGTCGCGACGGTGACTGACGACGACCGGGTTCATTTGAAGCCGATAAAAGTCAGCAAGCTCATGGACAACATCGTCGAGATCACCGAGGGCGTCTCGACGACCGACCGCATCATCAATAATCCAAGCGCCGCCTTGCTCGAAGGGGATCCCGTGCGCGTCGTCACCCCGGCGCCCGGCTACGATCTCGTCAACGGCGAATCCTCCGGCGCAACGGCCAAGCCGGTGGCCAACCAGTCTCCGAGCGGCAAATCGACGATGGGCCCGAGCACGCAGTGACCCGGACGCCTGACATGCCACCCCCTTTCTCCCCGCCGCGGGCCCTGGCTGGGGCCTTGTGCCGCGGCGGCGCGCTGCTGTTTGCGGCCGGCTTGCTCGCGGGATGCAATACCGACTGGCTCCCGCACGTCGATCTGGCGCCCCCGTATGATCCCCCTCAGTATGTCGTGCCGGTCTCCTGGCAGGGATCCAGCCCGTTTGTCGAGGCGAAACCGTCGGACGACGCCTTACGTCCGGATTGGTGGACGGTCTATAACGATCCGGTCCTCAACGTGCTGATGGAGCAAGCCATGGTCGCCAACCCGGACCTGCATGCGGCCGCCGAGCGGTTCGTGCAGGCCCGCGACGTCATGATGCAGGTCCGCTCACGGCGGATCCCCCAGCTCACGCTCGGCGGGAAAATCCATGACAGCGAGGACCACGTCGATGTCTTCGCGCGCGACCCGGAGCGTCCGATCGGCGGACCCGGCGGCGCGGTGGGAGGGCTGGCGTCCTGGGAACCGGACTTTTGGTCGGCCATCCGCAATGCGACCAACGTCGAAGTCTATCGCGCCCAGGAGCGCGCGGCCGACTATGGACTCGCCCGCCTCAGCCTGCAAGCCGAACTCGCCTCGGATTACTTCACGCTGCGGGGCTACGATGCCCAAGCCGCCATCTACAAGCAATCGATCGACCTGTACAGACAGTCGTTGAAGCTCGTCCAGACGCAGTTCGCGGGCGCCATTGCCTCCGCGCTCGACGTCGCACGGGTCGAGTCGCTGCTGTACAGCACCGAGACGAAGTACGCCCAGATCCAAGGCCAGCGCCAGATCACCGAACAGGCGATCGCCATCCTCGTGAACATGGCGCCGGAGAGCCTCCACATCGCGCCCGTGGACGACCTCCGCATGGCGAAGTTCGTCCTCCCTCGAAGCCTGCCTTCCACGCTCCTGGAGCGGCGGCCGGACATCGCCGCGATGGAACGAAAGATGGCCGAGGCCAACCGCGCGATCGGCATCGCGCGCGCGGCGTTTTTCCCCGACGTCCGATTCGCGGCGGACGGAGGGTTCCTCGACGTGGCGTTCGACGTCGTCAAGCTCGCCGGCGCATTCTGGTCCTACGGCGCCTTGACGTCGGTGCCGGTGTTTCAAGGCGGGTATCGCCGCGCGGAATTGCAGCGGACGTGGTCAGTCTACC
Source organism: Nitrospiraceae bacterium (assembly GCA_040255845.1). Taxonomy (GTDB): domain Bacteria; phylum Nitrospirota; class Nitrospiria; order Nitrospirales; family Nitrospiraceae; genus Nitrospira_D. Next base: position 75,157 of record JBDZVU010000003.1, read on the forward strand.
GGGAAACCGAAGACCGTTATCGGTCGACGGTCCTGAATGCCTTTCGAGAAGTCGAGAACAGCTTCACGCTGACCAACCGCCTGACAATCGCGGCGGAACGGCAGGACGCTGCGGTGGCGGCGAACGAGAAGGCGCAAAATCTGACCATGGAACTCTATCAAGGCGGATTGGCATCCAGCCTCGAGTTGATCTACGCGCAGGTGGCCACGCTCACCGCGCGCATCGAGGCCATGCAAATCAAGGCCGAGCTGCTGCGCGCGTCCGTGGCTCTGATCCGTTCGCTCGGCGGGGGATGGACCCGCGAGCAACTTCCCAAGGATGACGACATCCAGCCGTTCGGCACCTTTCAATTCGTCAATCTCGACAAGCCGCCGGCCGCAGGCGGCATCGACGTAAACGCACAGAACAACCGGCTCTTCAACGACCTCACCAGGCGCCGCGGCCCTTTCGCGACGCCCGAATGATCCCCCCTCCGGATTGCCGTGTTCCCGAAATGCCCGCCCGAAAGAGGCCCGCGTTGTAGTACGCTATACGCCGCGGGATCCAAACCGGTGGCACGTCCATGATGAGTCCGCATCCACTGCTCTCCATGCTCGTCGGCGCCTTTGTGACGGCGTTCGTCTTCGGCATGATTGCCAAACGCCTGCGCGTCGCGCCGATCGTGGGCTTCTTGCTGGCCGGCATCGTGATCGGCCCGTTCACGCCGGGATTCGTGGCCGACATGTCGCTTGCGCCCGACCTGGCCGACGTCGGCGTCGTGCTCTTGATGTTCGGCGTCGGCCTGCACTTTTCCATCAACGATTTGTGGGCCGTCCGGCGGATCGCAGTGCCGGGCGCCGTCTTTCAAATCGTGATCGCCACCCTGCTCGGCTGGGCCCTCGCCTATTATTGGTTCGGATGGTCCCACGGGACAGGCCTGATCTTCGGCTTGGCCTTGTCGACGGCGAGCACCGTGGTGTTGCTCCGGGCCCTGGAGGACCGCGGCTTGATCGATTCCGAAGAGGGGCGCATTGCGGTGGGATGGCTGATCGTCGAAGACATTGCCATGGTCGCCGCGTTAGTGGTGGTTCCCGCCGTCGCCGCCGCGCTCCAGGGCTCCGGCGCCGACTCCTCCAGTCCGGTCCGCCTGCTCACGGCCTTGGGGCTCATGCTGGGCAAAATCGGCGTGTTCATCGCCGTGATGCTGCTGGTCGGCACGCGATTGATCCCCTGGGCATTGGACCGGGTGTCCGAAACCGGCTCGCGGGAACTGTTCACGCTGTCCGTCCTGGCCATCGCGCTCGGCATCGCCTTCGAATCGGCGGAGCTCTTCGACGTCTCGTTCGCCCTGGGCGCGTTCTTCGCCGGACTGATCCTCAACGAATCGGAACTCGGCCACAAGGCCGCGGAGGGCACGCTGCCGTTGCGGGACGCCTTCGCCGTCCTGTTCTTCGTGTCCGTCGGCATGCTGTTCGATCCGCATATCCTCCTGCACCAACCGCTGGCGGTGGCGGTGACTCTGCTGATCATCGTCTTCGGGAAATCCTCTATCGCCTGGGTCATCGTGCGACTGTTCGGCCATTCACGCAAGATCGCCATGACGATCTCCGCCAGCCTGGCGCAGATCGGCGAGTTCGCCTTCATGCTGGCGCAGCTCGGCGCCACCCTGGGGTTGCTCACCGTCGAAGGACGCGACATCATTTTGGCCGGGGCGATCCTGTCCATCGTGCTGAACCCCCTGCTCTTTTCGGCATTGGACCGGTTCCAGCCTCAAATTTCGGGTCCCGCGCCCGCGCGGGGACTCCACATCAAGGATCACGTGGTGCTGGTGGGCCACGGGAGGGTCGGCCAGCTCGTGAGCGCGGCCCTGCGGAAAGCCGGCCGGCCCTTCGTCGTCATCGAAAACGATCCGGCGCTCGTCATGAGCCTTCAGCAGGAGGGCGTGCCCGCAATCCTGGGGCAAGGTAGTGCACCCGGTGTGCTGGAATGGGCCCGCATCGCCGATGCACAGATGATGATCAGCGCAATTCCAAACGTCTTCGAAGCCGGGCAGGCCATCACGCGCGCGCGCCGCATGAACCCCGCCCTGGCCGTCGTGGCGCGGGCCCACTCCGACGTGGAAGTGGCGCACTTGAAACGCCACGGCGCCGACACGGTGATCATGGGTGAACGCGAGATCGCCCAACGGATGATCGACTATGCGCTTGGATCCGCACCACAGAGGCCAGCGGGGGCGTGAGGAGGGGACAAGGAGGAACCGGGCTGCGGCCCGGTTCCTCCAGCACAGCAGAGAGTCCGGCTTACTCTTTATTGATGGCCACCACCCGGCCGTCCTGGTCCAGCACGGCCTGCACATGGTCACCGGGTTTCACATTCTGAGACATATCGGCCGGGACGAGGATCTTCGTTTCGCGGCCGCTCTGATCCCTTAACAGATACTCGCGATTGCCGTCCGTCATCGCAGTCGATTCATCGCCGATCAACTCCCCGCTCAACGTCCTCCGGTTGGCGGCCATGCCGCTCGTCCCCGCATCGGATACCGACGCGAGCCGGACGTCGTTCGGCTTCATGCCCGCTGCCACGGCCAAATTCACGCGAGCATGGCGGACGTGGTCCATGGCGTCCTGCCACTGCATGTCTTGCCCGTGACGGAGCGTCTCCCGCAATTCCGCGATGCCTTCCGGGAGCCCGGGCACGTTGCCGGCCCGTTGCGCTTCCTTGGCTTGATCCAACGCCAATTCAGCGTGCCGCATCATCTCAGCCGAATGACCTTGATTCGCCGCAATTTCTGCTTCCCGAGCATGCCGCACGGCCTTGCCCATGTAGCGATCGAAGTAGGCGCTTTCTCGAGAAATGTCGACGTTCTCATAACTCGCCCCCATGGCCGCGCGCTGCGCCCGGTACTTCCGCGCACAGGCGGTGTCCTCAAAAATGACATGGCCGCTGGCGTCGGTGCGGTGACGGCATGCGGACAAGGCTTCCGGGCTGTAGGCGGTCTTGTCCAACATGGCGCGCTCCCGCTCGCCTCTCGCACAATTCAACGGCCCCGTCATATCTCCCCGCTCGTCCGCGCACAGCACCGCTTGCTTCGAAGCGGTCGGATTGCTGGAGCCGGTCCGGTCGGTGGGGACCATCCGCTCGGTCTGCGGTCTCACGCCTGCCTGCTCGTTGGTAACCCGGCCTTGCGCCGTCTCCTGATCAATCGCCGCCGTACGACCGCTCGTGCTCGCCGAACGATCGGCGGTCGCCGTGCCGGACTTGGCGGCACACCCCGTCGCAACCAGCATGAGGATGAGGAACCCCGCGGCCGTCCTCATGTCGCGTTGACATACCATCGGAACACCTCCCATTTTGGAATTCGGTGAAGAGCTTTCTCTAGTTGCTCTTTTCTATTTCACCTCTCCATACCCTTGCCGAACCACTACGGGGACCCCTCATTGGAAGGTTCAGCGGCCCTAGTGCCGAGCGTTTCAGGGGTTGGTTGATTGGAAGGATGGCCGGGAGCCGCTTCGATCCAAGACAGGATTAGTTGACGACGATCCTGAACACCGTGCCCTGCTGGCTGACGACATACAGCTCTCCTTGGGCGTCTTCTCCGAAGCTCGTGATGCTGAACGGCCCAGCGTTGAGCAGCGGCCACTCATTCTGTTCGAGGACCTGGCCGTTCTCCCAGCGGAAGCTGCGGACGAAGCCCGCACAGAAGTCGCCGTAGAAGTACATGCCTCGGATGGCGGCGATCGCGCCCCGATACACGTATCCGCCGGAGATCGAGCAGGCACCGCCGGTATGTGGATAATCGATCACGGGCAGCGTAAGGCCCCCGGGATCGCAATTCGCCGCAGGATTGAAGCACGCAAACCCTTCCATGAGCCGCCAGCCGAAATTGAGCCCGCGTCCTGCACTGGGTGCCGGAGCCACATCGACTTCCTCGCGCGCCCGTTCGCCCACGTCACCGATATAGAGGTCGCCGGTCAGCCGATCGAATGAAAACCGCCACGGATTACGCAAACCCAGTGCCCACACTTCCGGACGCCCACTCCCCCCCGCGAAAGGGTTCGGTCCGCCGTTGGTGCAGGCACTGCCCGTCTCCGGATCGAGACGGAGGATCTTGCCGAGGAGTTGCGCCGTATTTTGCGCGTTGTTGTTGGGATCGCCCCCGCCGCCGCCGTCTCCTACCCCGGCGTAGAGACACCGATCCGGCCCAAACGCCAACATCCCGCCATTGTGGTTCGTAAAGGTGGCATGCGGGATGGTGAGCAGCGGCACGGCGGAGGAAGCATCCGCAACGTCTGGGTTCGCCGGATTATGCTGGTACCGAGCGATGACGAGATCGCCGATGAGATTGGTGTAGAACACGTAGAAGCGGCCGTTGGCATCGTAGTTTGGATCAAAGGCCAGCCCCAGTAGGCCGCGCTCCCCACCGCTGGTGATCAACGCCGTTACATCCAGGAAGGCAGTGGGCCGGATGGTTCCGGACGTGAGGTCCAATATCCGGATCAGCCCGCCCTGTTCGACGATGAACAGCCGGCTGAAGTCGCCGGGGGGCGCAGTCACGAACAGCGGAGCCGCCAAATTCTGCGCAACGGGTTGAAGGCGTAGAGAGTTGACAGAAGGTGGTCCGGGAGGAGATTGCGGCACCTCCTCACCGCCGTTATCGCCTCCACAACCGAAGAGTACAACAAGCCAAGACAGGACAAAGAGGATCCTCAGCAAGGATTGACGATTCATCGCCTTGACGGTGCCCCCAACGTCAGGACCCAGTCCCGATACGAATACGGCGGGGGTGGGTTCCGCCCTTCACATACCAGCGCCGCTTCGCCACGCTAGCTGAAAATCAGGCATCGCCCACCTAGGGATCCCCCTAGCCATGGTTGCCGTCAGTTCGTCCTCACTTTGACCGCAAGAAGCGGATGGTACTCTGTGACAAGCTTACGTATCATCGGGTCCATGATGATCGAAAACCAGCACCCGCTCACCACACAGATGGCTTGGGAAGCCGTGACGACGCGGGACTCCCGTTTCGACGGCTGTTTCGTGTACGGAGTCCTCTCCACCAGGATCTATTGTCGACCCTCGTGCCCGGCTCGCCGTCCTGCGTCCCATCGGACCGTCTTCTTTGCGTCCCCCGAGAAGGCGGAAGCGGCAGGGTACCGTGCCTGCCTGCGGTGCCGGCCCCGCTCTGTCGAAACTCCACGCATCGAGCGCATCGTCATGGCGACCCGCGAATACTTGGACGCCCATGCGGACGAGCGGATCGGCCTTCGCCAATTAGCCGCTCGCGCCAACGTGAGCCCATTTCACCTGCAGCGGATGTTCCGCCGCCTCGTCGGTCTTTCCCCCAAGGCGTACCAAGATGCCCTCCGCTTGGAACGGTTCAGCGCGGCGGTGAAACTCGGCACCACCGTGACACGCGCGCTGTACGAAGCCGGATTCGGATCCAGCAGCCGGCTCTACGAACGCGCGGCGGCCGAGTTCGGGATGCCTCCGTCCGCCATCGGACGCGGCGGCGCCGGCGTGACGATCCGCTATACGATCGTTCGGACGCCGTTCGGACCGCTCTGCCTTGCATCGTCCGACCGGGGCCTCGTCTCGGTGCGTTTCGACGGCAGCGCCCCCGCGTTGACGGCGCTGAAGCAGGACTATCCGAATGCCGTCCTGCGCGCCGACCCCCGCGGCTTGCGGCAAGAGGTGCGAGCGGTGCTGGAATGCCTGCGAGGCGGACGGCCGCATCTCCGACTGGATGTCCGAGGCACAGCCTTCCAGCGGAAGGTCTGGGCGGCGCTTGAGCAGATTCCGCGGGGTGCGGTCCGGACCTATCGCGACGTCGCCCGCGCGATCGGACGGCCGGGCGCGGCGCGAGCCGTCGCCCGGGCTTGCGCCACGAATCCGATCGCCCTGGCGATTCCCTGCCACCGCGTCGTCCGCGCGGACGGCGGCCTGGCCGGATATCGGTGGGGTATCCAACGCAAGCGCCGGCTGCTCGCATTCGAATCCTCGCTTTCCTTCAAAAGTCGCCAAACTGCGCGTTGATTCCAACCGAGTTCCCCGATTTTCGGCCTTGTTCTTGCTTCGCGCCTAGATTAGGATGGGCGCCACCGATTGGTCTTTTTCAAGCGAAGGGAGTCGACCTATGGCAGTTCGTGTGATGGGCGCATGCGGTGTCATTGCATTGATGGGTGTGCTCGTGAGCGGATGTGCAACGGACGAGGGCATGGGAGGGGGCAGCGCCGGCTCCACATCTGGATCGGGATCAGCAGCGGCGTCGACCTCCACCAGGAATATCGACAGGATTGCAGCGGGAGCCGTGGAGGACACCCTCCAAGCCTGTTTGGCCCGTATTCCGAAGGACGCAAGCGCCGGCCAACGGATGCTGGCGGAAGAAAGCTGCCGCCGCGACCAGGCCCTCCGCCGCTAACGCCGTCTATGCCCTGACGCACGGAAGGGACCAGGGGCCGGCACTCGGCACCCTGTCCCTTTCAGTCAGTTCCCTAGGAATCATTGACAGGGTCCTACCTGCTCGATAGCCTGCACCTATCGTCCGGTTTCTCGTCTGATGCCGGCCCCACGGGGTCGGCTCCTCACCGGCGGAGGTCGCCATCAAACTGCCGCGCAAGCAAGCCGCCGTCGTCCGCGAAGCCATCGCGCGATGGAAAGCCGACGGGGTGATCGCAGACGAACAAGCCTCCGCGCTTGCCGCCACGATCGAGGTGCAGTATTTCGACTGGCGCAGGCTGGCCAAGTACTCCTTTTGGATCGCCCTCTTCTCCATCGTCACATCGGTAAGCGCCGCGCTGTCGGATCAGATGCTGCGCGAGCTCTTGGCCCTCGTGTTTGACGCTCCTGCACTTGCCAAATGTTTGGTCTTCGCCGCGACCGCCATCGTTCTGTATCGACGCGGGCTGGCGTTGCGGAGGGACGCACCGGAGAAGGTCTATCGCAACGAAGCCGTATGCTTCCTTGGCGTGCTCTCCACTGCGGGAGCGATTTACCAGCTTGGGCTGGCGATGGACGACGGCAGCGGCCATTTTTCCCTGCTGCTGTTGCTCTCGTTTTGTGTGTATGGAGTCTTAGGACTCCTGCTGGAATCAAATTTGATTTGGGTATTTGCGCTGGCGTCCTTCGGGGGATGGATGGGCACAGAAACCGGATACCTGTCCGGCTGGGGTGCGTACTACCTCGGGATGAACTATCCGCTGCGGTTCGTCTTCTTCGGCGGTCTTCTCACGGCCGGCGCGCTCGCCCTCGAGGATCACCCGTCTGCGCATCGATTTTTTCGCAGCACCCTGGTGATGGGCCTGTTGTACCTCTTCATCGCCCTGTGGATCATGTCCATCTTCGGCAACTACGGCGATCTCCGGAGCTGGCAGCGCGTCAGGCAGATCGAGTTGTTCCATTGGTCCCTTCTCTTTGCCGGCGCGGCCGGCTGGGCGATTTATCATGGGTTGCGTCACGACAACGACGTCACCAAAGGCTTCGGATTGACGTTCTTGGGAATCAATCTCTATACGCGGTTCTTCGAATTGTTCTGGGACCACCTCCACAAGGCAATCTTCTTTGCCGTACTCGGGGCGAGCTTTTGGTATCTGGGCACCAAAGCAGAGACTATCTGGAACCTGGGCCGCACCGTCAACCACTCACCCGTCCACGGCAAGGAGTCCTGAATCCCCTGCCCGCCATGACCTACGGAGCATACACGTAGACAGCGCCGCTTGCCGGGCTTGCTGTTGTCGGCTTGGTCTCCGTTGCCCCCCGCGCGCCACCGGCCTCGTACGGCGCGCCGAAGGCTAGCATATCGCCGCTGAGCGCTACGGATCGTCCGAACGATTGGAGGTAGTCCGAGTTGGAGGCTTTCAGATAGGCCTGCTGCCGCCACGTGCCTTGATCACGCACGAAGACCTACACCGCGCGTCTGCCCGCCGCACTGTTGTCCCCTTGCTCACCCTCCCACGGCCAGCGTCTCGCCATCGAGCGCGAGCACGAACCCGAATTGATCTCCGGCGTCGATGTTCGATGCTTTGACATAGGCCTGGAGAGCAGCACGTTGGAACCCCGATGAAGCGAGAGCTGAAGCTTCGTCTTCTTTGCCGCCGCATGCAGCCAGGCAGCCGCTATGAGGCAGGCGCTCGCCATCGTATCCAGGGCAATAGCCAGGCGGGAGGAACGCCCCGTACCGATGACGCGACGGGGCATGGTGTCTTTTGCGGGGCGATCGGCTAGGGTTCGGCCAAGCCGCCGTGCCCGGCCGAAGCGCTGGTCACTGGTTCCGCCTTCTTGCCGGCCGCGTATTCGATTTTGGCTCCTTCGGCGCTGTACCGCAGCACTTCATGCCCTTGCGTGACCAGCCAGTCACCGCTGCCGTCTTCTGCTCGGGCGAGGGCCATGACGGCGCCATGGCGCTCGTCGATGAGAGGGCGAGGCGACGTCCGGTCCAGCGAGCCGTCGGAATTGATCCGGGCCAAAAGGCGGACCGCATTGCCCGCACGAGGATTCGGATCGTTGAACCCGGCAAAGTTCCCTCCGATGAAGAGATCGCCGGACCCGTCCTCGACCGGCACGATCGTAAAAATGCTCCAGTGAGGGCCCACCCCACGGCCCGTGTCGAACGCCGGGTCCCGGCTCCCGTCGTGGTTCAGTTTGATGATCCGTTGGGAGGCGTGCCGTCCACTCGGGGCGATGCGCTCGTTAGTGGAGACATAGAGACGACCGCTCCCGTCCTTGGCCGGGACGACATGAAACGAGCTGCCGTCGTAGCGAAACGCTGGATCGCGACTGCCGTCACGGTGGAGCCGCACGACGCCAAAGCGTCCGCCGGCGTACAGGCGACCGGCTCCATCTCCGACGGACGCCAGCGCCGTCACCACCGGCACGAAGCGGTCGTCCGGGACATACGCATCCTCGTGGTCAAAACGGACTGGACCAAATCGCTGATCTCTGGTGCCGTCGGCATGAATCCGCCAGACGGTGCTGTGAAAACGCCATCCCGCTTGCCGGGCCGGCTCCACGGCGTAGTCCGCCACATACAAATCCCCGGACCCATCGTCGGCCAACGTCGCCGCAGCGATGCGGGTCCCGACTCGCCGTGTCAGCCGGAATGTCTCATCGAGACTCCCGTCTCCGCGCACCCGCACCAGCGGCCTGACCGGCCGTCCCTGATAGGTGGAAAAATCTCCGGCGATGTAGGTATCGCCGCTGCCGTCCGGCGCCGCCACCATCGCGGTGAGTCGCCCGTTGAATCGGGAGGCCATATCCAAGATGCGTTCGCCGATGTCCTGTGCGGCGCTCGCCGCACTTGGAAGCACCGCGATTACGCCGAACACCAGGCCCGCTGCCATGCTATAGCACGTCTTCCGTCCACTCATAATGAACCACACCCCCTCGGTGAAACGTGAAGGGCCCGTGAATGGATGGCGCACTATAAGGGAGGCTGCGCCGCTCGGAGGGCTGGGGGAACCCCTGGTCAAGGGTCTGACGGACCCCGGATTCTGAATCTCAATCCAACGTTCCGTCGCGATTGATGCGCACGATGTTGCCGACCGTCACCCCGTTGTAGGACGAAAATTCGCCGCCTATGAAGAGATCGCCGCTGCCGTCCGGCGCCGGCAGGAAGAGATACGGCGGAACGCCGCTAATCTGGTTGAACAGGGCATTGCCGACGATCTGGCCCACGGTGAACAGCGGATCGATGGACCCGTCCGGCTTGAAACGAGCCACTCGCGATTGGGTTTCGTCCACGCGGTATCCGACAATCCAGTCTTGACTCCCGTCCGCCGACTTGGTCAGGGCCACGACTTGCTGGTCGGGGCTCAGCTGGGGCTGTGGCGACGCCGTATCTACGGACCCGTCTGGGTTCAACCGCGCCAACCCGCGATACGCCTCTTCGATCGGCTGGGGCGCCGCCAGATTCGGGAAGACGCCCACCGCAAACACGTCTCCGCTCCCATCGCCGACCGGCACCATCAGGCTGACAGTGGCGGACTCCCACAGCGGTTCGGGCCAGTGTCCCGGCGCCTGAAAACCGGCATCATGCGATCCATCGGCGTTCAGCCGGGACAGATTGGCGGCAAAGCCGCTCGGTGAGTGACGCAGCCAGCTTGCCACGTACACATCACCGCCGCCGTCCTGCGCCGGCACGATGCGGAACACCACCTCGCCTTGCGCGAGGAACGACGCGTCCACCGATCCGTCCGGGTTGAGCCGAATGATTGGACCAACCGCCGCGCCGTTGTATGAACCGGACACCGCCGCATAGATGCGCCCGGACCCGTCGCCGACCGGCACGAGACTGCGGGTCACCGCTCCGAAGAAGGGCTCATTCTGCGCATCGAGCGAGACATGGCCCACGGCGAAGGCCTGATCCACCGCCCCTTGCGGCGTCAATCTCCAGACACGCCCGGTGGCCAGGGGAAACCCGGCGTTTTGCTCCGCGACATACAATGCGCCGCTTCCGTCGTCGGCGACCGCCATGGCGCTGATAGCACCGGTGATCTGGGAGGTCAAAGCGAATTCGGGACGCAACGCGCCGTCGGACCTGACGCGAACGACGCGAGGGACTGGTACGCCCCCGTACGAGGTAAAGTCGCCCGAAATATACAGGTCGCCGCCGCCCCCGGGGACCGGCAGCATGCCCCGCACCGGCCCGTTGAAGCCCCCTGCTTGGTTGAAGGTCCTGGATGCTGGCTCCGGCGTTTGGTCGGCAATCGGCACGGCATCTCCGCCTCCTCCGCCGCAGCCGCCGACAAGCAAGGGGGCAACACAGAGCGCCATTCGGCCGAAAGCCCGCAGCGCCACACGAGCTGTGGACTTCCGCCGGACGCCGAGCTGAACTGCCCCAGCCATCAC
>JBDZVU010000031.1:0-25367 GCA_040255845.1 Nitrospiraceae bacterium
GCGCCGTTCCATCTCGACATGCGCCGACCCGGTACCTGCATGCTTCCAGCTGTTGATCAATAGTTCTCGGACGGATTGGAACAACAACACGGTCTGATCCTCCGGGAGGCTCCCATGCTCCTCCTCGGGCACCGAGACGGTGACCACCATGTCGTGTTTCTTCATATAGTCCCCCAACCATCGCAGACCGGCGGACAACCCGTGGTCACGCAGGACGGGGGGGCTGAGTTCGGCGACCAACGTCCTGGTATAGGTCAGCGCATCCGCCAGCACGTCGTCCGCCTGCTGGATAGTCTCGGCGCACTGGGGAGCGTCCTGGGCGAGTCTCTTGCCCTGCCCCAGTTTCAGCCTGCACAAGACGAGCATCTGCTGTAGATGATCATGCAGCTCGGCGGCAAGCCGCTTCCGCTCCCGCTGCTCGGCGAGGTTCAGCTCTGTGGCCAAGGTGCGCAGCCGGTCGTGCGACTGCACCAGTTCCCGCGTCCGCTCCTGTACCAGAGATTCCAACCGGCCGCTGAAGTGGCGGAGCCGCTCTTCGCTGCTGCGCAACGCGGCCTCCGTCTGCCGGCGCTTGACGATTTCTCCCAGCAGCTTCGCCGAGCCGTGCAGCCGCTGTTTGGCAAGCTCCACGATGTAGGGAGGCCTGGATTGATAGGCGCTGCTGACGGCTTGCAGCTCCTCGACGGTCACTCCGTACCGCTCCGCCACCTCGGCGAGCGCGTGGGGCTCCTTCGGCGGGTCGCCGTAGCCGAAATTGATGCTGCCGACGACCTGATCGTCGGCCTGGATGGGCACGGCATACAGGCGGATCCCGCCCTTGCACGGCATGTCGACCGGTTGCCCGGTTTCCATCGAGAGACGCGACGCTTCCCAGCACGATTCATGGCAATGCCACTGTCCGCTTTGGAGTGCGGCGTCGTTGCTCTCCGTCCCGCAGCGAGCCCGTGATGCTCGATCCATGAACCGGCACCACTGCGAGGTGAAGAGGCTCAACGCGTACCCTCCATTCCGCTCGTACACCGCACCGGACGTCCCCAGCAGACTGACGTAATCGCTCGTCACTTCCGTCAGCAGCGATTTGGTCACGGACTCCAACAGGACGCGCTCGGTGTTCAATTCCGTCAGATCGCCGTACGGCTGTTCGGCCACCTCGGCCTTCACGTTCGGCTGCAGCAGCCATGCGATCCCCTGCAAGTCCGCTTCGGCGCGCTTGCGCTCCGTAATGTCCGTAAACAGCACGGCGACCCGGCGCTCCACCGGATTGCCGATGCGGAACGCGTAGACGTCGAACCAGCGTCCCATCGACTTGGCTTGATCCATGAAGCGCGTCGGCTCTCCGGTCATCGCGACACGACCGTACACTTCCAGCCAGAACGACTCGATGCCCGGTACCAGTTCGCGGATGGTCCGTCCGACGGCGTCTCTCATGCCCATGTGATGTTCAAAACCCGGATTGGTTTCGACGAAACGGAAGTCGATCGGGCGGTTGTTCGGGTCGAAGAGGAGTTCCAGGATGCAGAAGCCTTCGTCGATGGAGTTGAACAGCGTGCGATAGCGGGCCTCGCTGTCTCTCAACGCCCGCTCCGTTTCCTTGCCCTCGAGATAGTTGCGCAGCATCTCGGCAAGGGAATCGAGAATCCACCGTTCCTCGAGCAGAAACGGTCCTTCGGCCGCCTCCGGCCGCTCTTCCAGGTACACGACCTCGAGCGATCCGGATTGTCCGTTCGAGAGCTGGAACGTCGCTGACTGGCGCCACGGAGTCTCGCAGAAACCGGGCGTGGCAAAATCCTGCCCGGCAAAGCGGATCCTGGCCGCCGTCACGTCCGCATGCCGCCAGGCTGAGGGCAGGAGCGCCGCCATTTTCGGCAAGAGTTCGTGAACCGGGTCCCCCGTCTGAAGCAGCGAGGCGAACCGGTGCAGCAGCTGCAGTTCCTTCACCCGCTCGCCGAGATCCTTGAGGAGGGTCCGCCGGTGCTGATCGGCTTGGTTTCTCACGATGCCCTGGGCCAGTCCTCCGGCAATCCCGCCAAGGGCCTGCAGCGTCTGATCCGGCAGGGAATGCCGTGCGAACATGGCCATGACGCCGACGACGCGATCGTCCGCCACAAGCGGATAACCGGCATAGGCGACCAACCCCTCCCGCTTCGCCCAGTCGGGTTCCTTGATCCAGGGCTCCTGCTGAACGGAATTGGTCAGCCGCGGCTGGCGATCGTGCACCATTCGCCCGATTTTCAAAGACGTTGCCACAGGAACCCGGCTGTACGCCCCGTGCAAGTTCGTCGACAGCCCCGCGCTTGCTGCCAGCACCAGCGTCTCGCCGGTATCATCCAGCAACCAGATGCGCGCAAAGGCCATGTCGAGTTCCTCGACCAACGCCTCCATGCAGGCCTGGAGCATCTGCCCCAGGGACAAGGTCTGGCTCTGAATATGGCTGATGCGGACCGCCAGTGACGTAAGCCTCGTCCGTTCCCGCACTTCGTCGGAAAGCCGGTGCCGCTCGTACGCCAGGGCGGCCAGTTGCGCCAGCGCGGCCATAACAGACGGTGGAGCATCTTGCGTGCCGGTCCGCGGGCAGAGCGATAGTCGACCGATGGTGTGGCCATCGGGGGATTGAACAGGGATATGCCATCCGTCATTTGGAGGATGACCGGCGTCCGGCGACGAGGAGGGGTCCCACAATTGAATCGTGCAGCTGCTATCAGGGACATACTCCTCGGCCTTCCGCTCCAGCGCAGACAGCACCGCGCTGAGCGGGCCCCCCCGAGCTAGGACATCGATCATGGATTGGGCTTGTGCGATTGAAAAGGCTTCGAACATCGCGGCGCCTTCAGAAGCGGGACGGGCACGGCCTCGGCCCTCGTCGGCTTGGCGCCGAAAAGAAGACCCTTCCCCCGAAGCCATGGATGCGTCGTGGTCTATTCGCGAAGCGACGGAATTTTTCGGATTACTCGTAAGGGTACTGGCGACGGGACCTTAGGCCATGTCCGGGGGCCCTTCAACTAGGGGACCCCCTAGTCCTGGAGTCAGCTCGGTGACAACTGCGTCTACGCGGGGCTTACGAGCGCCTCCCCCTCGGCCTTGCTGCCTTCCACCAAGACGCGCCGGCCCTCGACGCGGAGCCGGCCATCGGCGAACAGCTGCACGGCACGCGGATAGATCTTGTGCTCCTGCGCAAGAATCCTGGCCGCCAGCGAGTCGGGAGTGTCGTCATCCAGGACCGGCACGGCGGCTTGGAGAATAATCGGCCCTTCATCCACGCCCTCCGTCACGAAGTGCACGGTGCATCCCGAGAGCTTACACCCCCACTCGATCGCCTTCTTCTGAACGTCCAGGCCGGGAAAGGCAGGCAGCAGCGAAGGGTGGATGTTCATCATGCGATTCGCATATGCCTCGATGAGAATCGAGGTGACGATCTTCATGTAGCCGGCCAGGAGCACCAGTTCGACGTCGCGCTGACGCAGCGTCTCGAGCAACAATCGGTCGTACGCCTCTCGGCCGTCCGGCCGGCCGGCAAAGGGTTTGGGGTCTAGAAAGAGATCAGGCAGACGATGCCGGCGCGCCCGCTCCAGGGCCGGTGCGTCCTTCTTGTTACTGATGACGGTGACGATCTGCGCGCGCAGCTGGCCGGCCTCGATCGCGTCGATGAGGGCCTGGAGGTTCGATCCCCGGCCCGAGGCCAAGACCGCGACGCGCAATGGAACGGAACGGCTACTCGACATAGGTGACCCGAGAGGCGCTGGTCCGATTCGCGACGATCTCTCCGATCTTCCAGCCCTGCTCGCCCAGTTGAGCCGCTCTCGCGAGCACCGCGGGCGCGACCTCCGGAGCCACCACGAGAATCAGCCCGATCCCCATGTTGAACACCCGATACATTTCTTCACGGTCGACTCGGCCGAGACGTGCAAGCGCTTCGAAGACGGGAGGCACCGGCCAGCCGGTGCGCATGATCCTCGCGCCGACGCCGTCGGGAAAGATGCGGGGCAGGTTCTCGGTAATGCCTCCGCCCGTGATATGGGCGATGCCTTTGACGGGAAATTCCGCGGCCAGGGCGAGGACCTGCCTGGCGTAGATGCGGGTCGGCGTGAGGAGGGCCTCTCCCAGCGGCCGATCCAATTCAGGCAGCCGGCTGTCCACCGCGAGCTTGGCCTGCTCGAAGAACACCCGGCGCACCAACGAATAGCCGTTGCTATGGAGACCGGAGGACCCCAGTCCGATGACGGCGTCGCCGGGCCGAATGGTGCGGCCGTCGATGATCTTCGACCGGTCCACGACGCCGACGGCGAAGCCAGCGAGGTCGTACTCGCCGTCCGGATAGAAGGACGGCATCTCGGCCGTCTCGCCCCCGATGAGTGCGCAGCCCGCCTGCCGACAGCCCTCGGCGATCCCCTTCACCACCTCCTCGGCGGTCGAGACCGACAATTTTCCGGTAGCGAAATAGTCGAGAAAGAACAGCGGCTCCGCACCGCTGACGACAATGTCGTTGACGCACATCGCGACCAGATCAATGCCGACGGTGTCGTGCTTGTTCAACAGGAAGGCGATTTTGAGCTTCGTGCCGACGCCGTCGGTGCCCGAGACGAGCACCGGGTCCTGATACTTGCCCGTCCCAAGGCGGAAGAGTCCTCCGAACCCCCCGAGATCCGTCAGGACTTCGGGCCGAAACGTGGAGCGCACAAGCGGCTTGATGCGATCGACAAACTCGTCGCCCGCGTCAATATCGACACCCGAATCACGATAGGTCGTCATGGGCGGGGTATCTTAGAGGAGGCTGCCACGGCGGTCAACGGAAGGACGGGGACTTCGACGTTTCGCTTTTTGACTCTCACCAGGTGGGCAGGGCAGTCATTTCTGACTGGACCACCAAAGGCTGCTCAAAACGCTCGCCCAACAAGGCCGCAGGTGAGGCAAAACCGGAGGCGTACCCTCCGGGGTACGTTGAGGATTTTGACGAACCGAGAACGCAGTTGGAGGGCGTTTTCAGCAGCCGCTTAGCTTTCCGGACGCATTTCGACTTCGAGCAGCTTGATCTTCCGGTGCAAGTGACTCCGTTCGATCTTGAGATCCTCGGCGGTGCGGGAGATGTTCCAGTGATGTTCACGAAGCTTGCGCGCGATGTACTCTTTTTCGAAGGCGTTCCTGGCGTCGCGCAGCGAGTCGTAGGACTTCGTGAGCAAGGGGCTCAGGGCCGCCGCCGGCCCGGCCGAGGACGCGGACGAGTTGCCGCCGCGCCCTTGCAGCGACGCGGCCGCATGCTGCGCGTCAATGACGGGGCCCGGCACCATGATCATGAGCCGCTCGATGAGGTTGCGGAGCTCCCGAATGTTGCCCGGCCATTCATATTGCTGAAACACCGCCATGGCGTCCGGCGTCACCTCTTTGATCCGCAGTCCCTGCTCCTCCGCGTGGATCTTCATGAAGTGGCGGACGAGGGCCGGGATGTCTTCACGCCGCTCCCGTAAGGGAGGGACAATGATCGGCACCACGTTGAGACGGTAATAGAGATCTTCGCGAAACTGCCCCTTCTCGATTTCCTGCTCCAAATCCTTGTTGGACGCCGCAAGCACCCGCACGTCCACCTTCATCAGCTTGCTGCCTCCCACGCGGGTGAACTGCTGCTCTTGAAGCGCGCGCAGCACCTTTGCCTGCGTGCTGAGGCTCATGTCCCCGATCTCGTCCAGAAACAGCGTGCCGCCGTCGGCCTGCTCGAACTGGCCGCGCTTCATCGAGGTGGCGCCGGTGAAGGCGCCTTTCTCGTGCCCGAAGAGCTCGCTTTCGATGAGGGTCTCGGGAATCGCCGCGCAGTTCACCGCCACGAACGGATGGTCCGCGCGCGGGCTGTGCATGTGGATGGCGCGCGCCACCAGCTCCTTTCCCGTGCCGTTCTCCCCGCCGATCAGAACGCGGCTGTTGGTCGGCCCGGCCGTTTCGATCAGCTGTCTGAGCCGCGCCATGGCCGGAGACTGCCCCACCAGCTCGAACTTCCGCTGCACCTTCGTCTTGAGGGATCGGTTTTCCTGCTCCAGCCGGTATTGATCCAGCGCGTGCTTCACCCGAAGCGTCACGTTTTCCAGCGACAAGGGCTTCTCGATGTAGTCGTACGCCCCGAGCTTGATGGCCTTCACCGCCGTCTCGATGGAGCCGTGCCCGGACATCATCATGACCTGCGCCGTAGGCACGAACTCCTTGACCCGCCGCAGGGTTTCCAACCCGTCCATCTCGGGCATCCAAATGTCGAGCATCATCAAATCCGGCGGGTCGCTCGTGTACGCCTTCAACGCCTCCTGGCCGTTGCTGGCCACCGTCACCTCATACCCCTCGTCTTCCAAGATGCTCTTCAACGACGACCGAATGGATTCTTCGTCATCCACCACTAGAATCGATGCTGACATAACGCTCCCCGTCGCCCCCTTTTACACCGGCAAATCAAAGGTAAACACGGCGCCTTTCGGGTGATTGTTGCCTGCCTGGATCTGCCCCTCATGGTCGGTGATGATGCGGCGCACGATGGCCAGCCCCAGCCCCGTCCCGGTTTTCTTGCGGGTGAAATACGGGACGAACAGCCGTTCCTGATCCTCCGGCGCGATGCCTGGCCCCTCGTCGGCCACCGTCACGACCGCCCGCTTCCGTTTCGTATCATACTTCGTGCTGATCCACAGGCGGCCCTTCTGGTTCATGGCCTGAATCGCGTTGTCGAACAGGTTCACCAACACCCGCCGGATCTGTTCCCGGTCATAGTTGATGGGCGGCAGGTCGTCGTCCAACTCGACGATCAGCTCGATATCCTTGTGCGCCGCGCGGTACAACGTCACGACGTCCTGCACCACGTCGTGCAGAGGCTGCCGGACCATCTGCGGCGCCGGCAGGCGCGCGAACTTCGAGAACTCGTCCACCATGTGCTTGAGGCTGGTGACTTCGTTGATGATCACATTCGTGGCGTCGTCGAACACCCGGTCGAAATCCGGCGCCTTTTCCGAATACTTCTTGCGCAGGCGCTGGGCCGACAGCTGAATCGGCGTCAGCGGATTCTTGATTTCGTGCGCGACCCGGCGGGCCACTTCCTGCCAAGCGGCGGTCTTCTGCGCCTTGATGAGCTCGGTCAGGTCCTCGAAAATCAGCACGAATCCCAGGTCCTTGTTCGCCTCGTCCCGCATACGGGATCCGTTGAGGCCGAGCGTGATCATCTTGCCCTGCACGTCGAGCTGGCCTTCCAGCGCGAGATCGTCCCGGTCGTCGGCGAGCATGCGGTCGTAGGCCGTCTGAAAGAGATCCAGGCCGAATTCCTTGAACACGTCATTGGCGGGACGGCCCCTGAACCGGTCGGCCAAGAGCCCGAGGATGCGCTCGCCGGACGGATTGAACGTCGTGATGATGCCGTGGCGGTCGATGGATAGAAGCCCTGCCGCGATCGTGTCCACCACGGTTTCAATGTACGCGCGGCGGCGGTCGAGCTCGGCATTGGTCTGCCGCAGCGACACGTTGGCTTCTTCCAGCTTCGATTTGCTTCCCTGGAGGTCTTCGGTCATCCGGTTGAACGACTCGATCAGCGTGCCGATTTCGTCGGTCGCCTTGGCGTCGATCTTCACCGACAGGTCGCCCTGCGCGACGGCTTCCGTCGCTTCCGCCAAGCGCTGGATGGGGACGGTGATGCTGCGCGCGACGTAAAAGCCGAACCAGGTCGCACTGAACACGATCAGCACGGTGACCACGGCGACGAACAGGTAGGCGCCCGCCTTGATCGGATTCTTCATCGCCTTGATCTCTTTATATTCCGCGTATTGCCGTCCGATCCCTTCCATCTTGGTCAGCAGCGATTCGGGCACGTAGGCCTCGACGACGACGACGCCCTCCAGCTCCCCCCGCTGGCTGCTGGAGGCAACCGGAATGCCGGCGCGCACGAGCCGCCCCGTCTGCGCCTCCTGCACCGAGGTAAATTCCTGCTTGCCGTTGATGACCTGCAGCACCAGCTGGCTGATGGGGAGTTCCAACACGCCCGCCGGCACCTCCGGGTCCAGCGCTTTGGTCAGCGTCTCCATCTTGGCCGAAAACACTTCGATGCCGGCCACGCCGTATTCCATGCGCTTTCGCGCCATCGCAGCCGCGAGGAGATCGCGCTGCTCCGGAAGGAGCAGGTCTTCGCGAAACAGCTCCTGGCCGATGGCGCGGGCGCTGTTGACCGCCAGGGCGATGTGGCCCGCATGCTGCATGCGCGCGACCTCGTAGGAGTCCTTCATCACCTTCTCGATCTGGTCGTTGAACCAGACGTCGACGGCCTTATTGACCAGCCCGCTCGCCACGAAGGCCAGCAGCACGGTCGGAATGAGGGAAAATCCGATGAAGGCTGCGATGAGCTTGGTGCGGAAGCCCGACCCCACGAGCCGATGGCGGCGTTCGAAGTACGCCTTGATCAAATTTCGCGACAGCAGCAACACGAGGACCACGAATCCGATGAGATCCAGGTTGAGCAGCAGCAGGACGAAGGCGTAACTCGTGGTCGGCAGGAAGGAGTCGGTCTGCTCGCCGGCCGGCATGACGACTTGCGAGTAGTAGACGGTGAGCGCGATGCAGGAGAGCAGCAGGATCAGGACGACCCACACCGGACGGAGATGGAGGCCCCGGCGCTCCGGTTCCCCGTCCCGAGTCGCGCCTCGCTGGTTGGGCATCGAGACGGCACCTTCGCCGCGCAGGAATCCTGCAGCGACCGTCTTGGGCGTGTGGAGATCTGGCATCGGCTCCGCCTTGGGGCTCACGTTGCGGGGAATGGTGTGCTCACTATAGCGGATTCACTAGGCCGTCTCAAAACCCGCCGGCTGGAGGGACAGCCGCGTGTCGGCGCGCGGGCGGGCCTATTTGGGCGAGGCCAGAGTGACGTACTTCATGCGCAGCGCGTACAGCATGTCGCGCAGCACCGTCTGCTCGTCGGCGGTGAGGTTGCCTTTTGTCTTCTCTTCCAATACCGACAGAAGATCGATGATTTCCTTGGCCTGGGGCAGATTCACCGGAAGCGCGGGCTGCTGCGGGTCCAGCTGCTCCCCCATCAACATCAGTGAGGAGGACCCGAGCGAGATGACGAACGAGGAAAACGTGACGGGGAGACCCGGAGCCGGTGCGTTCGATCGGGCGGCCGTGGACGGCTGGGACGAGGCCGCCGGTTTCTGCTCCGCCGAGGGGGCGGACGCGCTCTCCGTACTCGCGGCTCCCCGACGGTCGCGAATGATGAATCCCTGCTCCTGCTGCTCTCCCATAGGCGCCAGCCTCACCGATCACGTGGACAGTACCCTACCATTAGGGGCCCGACGGTCGCAAGCCGAGACCGGCATTGAAGCAATGCCGCTCCGCAGTATAGAGTTGGGAAATTTGACTGACCACCGGGTTCCCTCATGTCGCACCGTTTCGCCAAACTCGTCGAACTCATGGCGGCTCTCCGCGCGCCGGAGGGCTGCCCTTGGGACCGGAAGCAAACGCACGCGTCGTTGAAGCCGTACCTGTTGGAGGAGACCTACGAGGTCCTCGAGACCATCGACCAGGGCGACCTGGCCAAACTTCGGGAAGAATTGGGTGATGTGCTGCTCCAAGTCCTGTTTCACAGCCAAATCGCCGCCGAGTCCGGGGTCTTTACCATCGACGACGTCGTGGAAGGGCTGGCCGCCAAACTGATTCGGCGCCATCCCCATGTCTTCGGCGACGCAGCCGTCCAAGGCCGGCCGATCAATGGCGACCAAGTCGTGAGCCAGTGGGAAGAGATCAAGCGGGCGGAACGCCAGGCGGCCGGCGCGTCCCAGTCGGCGCTCGATGGGGTGCCGAAAACGCTGCCGGCCTTGCTGCGGGCGTATCAAACTCAGGCCAGGGCGGCGCGGGTCGGGTTTGATTGGCCGCACAGTCGGGCTGGACTGGAGCAGATCCTTGCCAAGGTCGCCGAAGAGATCGCAGAATTGCGTGACGCGGTTGCGGAGTCTGGGACGGAGGCGGGGGAACCGGCTCCAAAGCCGGAGGCACGGGAGAGCGCGGAGGCGGAAGTCGGCGACGTGTTGTTTACGCTCGTCAATCTCGCACGGTTCCTCAAGATCAATCCGGAAGAGGCGCTTCGCGGCTCCACCAATCGGTTCGTGGACCGCTTCCATTGCGTGGAAGCCGAGGCGGCGGAACAGGGTCGTTCCTTGAGCGACATGTCGCTCGAGGAGATGGATCGATTGTGGGAACGCGCCAAACAGCGGCTGCGGGACGAGGCGACCCTCAGGCAGGACGCGAACGAAACACGATGAGCAGCGAGCAGGAACCCTATCAGGACGGCAAACGGGCCGGAGCCCATCCGCTGCTGGTGGTCTTCGGTATCCTGCTCGGACTATGGCTGTTTGTCGCCTTGATCGTTCCCAGTTCGCGGAACAAACAGGCGGCGGGAACCGAAGGCCTCGCCACTCCGGTCGTCGAGGACCCCGAAGCGGCGCCGGTCATCTTCAAGGTTCAGACGACGGTACCGGACATGAACGCGGTCAGCATCGTCGTCCCGCCGCAAGCCACGGACAGTCAAATCATCGGATTGCTGAAGCGGCTGCGCCAGGAGCGGCTGGCTGGCACCCTCGGCGCCCATATCCCTTCCACCACTCCCGGTCACAAGCTGGGCGACCATGCGGTCGCGGATATCTACATTTTTTCGGATCCGAAGTACGCGGCGGAAGAGGCCGTCCGGACGCTGGCGCGCGGCGCCCATGCCCCCGGCACGCTGCTGCCGACGGACATTCCGTTTGAAGTGGCGATGGAGGAAGTGCGGGGCCACTACCGGATCGACCTCAACGACACCGGGGCGCCCGACAAGGGGTCGTTGGGATTGGCGGACGAATCCGGCGTGCACTCAAAACACTTTCGCCGGATCTTTTGAGGCGGGAAAGCCGCGTGCTCAGAGGCCCGTGCGTTGCTTGATCTCGTCCCGCACCTGCGCCCGCTCCTGTTCGAACAGCGCCTCCAGTTTGGGGAACAGGTGCGCGAGCGGTCCCGTAAAGGGCCCCACCATGACGTCCCGGCGCTCCGACAACATGCCTTCCTGATCGGCAATCCGGAGCTTCCAATCCGCGATGGTACGGGTCAGTATCCGGGAAACGATCAGCTGCTGACCCGGCGTGCCGGTCACCGAGCCCAGCAACCGGCTCTTCAACACCTCTAATTCGTCCGTAATGGAGACTTTCACCCGCAATCCATGCGGGGTCGCCCAGGTGGGGCGCTGGATGGAGTAATCGTAGGAAAAGACCGGTTCCCGCGGTTCGCGGAACGGCCCGCTGACGTCCGATATGCTCAACTTGCTGTCGGTCGTTTGCATATGCCTCGCTCCTAAATCCACCTGAGCCGTACTATAAAAACACGGTCACGACGAAGACAAGCGGTCGGCGTCAGGACGCATCCGGCCAGACACATGGCCAAGCACGTTCGCCGCCGCCGCCGCGCCGTCGCGGATGCAGTCGGGGATACCGACCCCTCGGTACCCGGCTCCGGTCAGCGCTAATCCGCCATACCGGCTCAACGCCGCATCCAGTTGCGCGAGCCGGTCGAGATGGCCCAGCGTGTACTGCGGCATCGCCTTCCACCACCGGTTGACCTCGGTATACAACGGGTCGGCCCGGATCCCGCACAGCGCCGACAGGTCGGCCCTCACTCGATCCAGCAGTGCCCGATCGTCGAGGTCGAGGATTGCTTCCCGGCCGACGCCGCCGACGTAACAGCGGATCAGAATCCGATCGGATGGAGCCCGGTGCGGCCATTTCAGTGACGTCCACGTCGCCGCGATCAAGTCCCGCCGTTCCGACCGCGGGACGATGAAGCCGAATCCTTCGACGGTCCCCCGCAGGTCGTGGGCTGAAAACGCCATCGCAACCGTGGCCGTGGAGGCATAGGGTATCATCTCCAGGAGGCCCCCTGCGATCGGGGTCAGGGGGCGCAGGAGATCCGCCGACACGTAGGCCGGGGTCGCGAGAATCAGCCCCTCGCACGAGACGGACCCGCCGTCGCTCAGGATGAGATCGTACATCCACCGGCCCGGCTGGTGGGAGCGCACGCGCATCGCGTCGACCCGCGTGGCGAGGCGCAAGTCGACCCCCAGCCCGGCCAAGCGGCCGACGAGTGCGTCGGTCAGTTCGGCCAGCCCTCCGCGCAGACTCACGAACATCGTCCGCTTCGGCGCTTCCGTCCGGGCGGACGCAGCCCGTTTGCGGGTTTCCATCATGCCGCGGATCACGCTCCCATACTGCTGTTCAAGCTCAAAAAACCGCGGGAACGTGGCCTTCAGGCTCATCTGTTCGGCATCGCCGGCGTAGATGCCGGCCAGCAGCGGCTCGAGGACGCGGTCGAAGGCCTGCCGGCCGAAGCGGCGCCGGAAGAACGCCGCAACGGACACGTCGCGGTCGGCCGGCCCCTTCGGGATCACGAGATCCAATCCCATCCGGAGCAGAGCCGGCCAGCCCAGCAAGCCGCTCCTCAGGAAGGGCCCGAGCTCGCTCGGCACGAACGTCACCAGTCCCTCCGGCAACTCGTGGAGACGTCCGCCGGAGAGCACGAAGGCTTTCTTGCCCGTCTGATTGGTATTGATGAGGCGGTCCGCCAACCCGAGCTTGACGCAGAGTTCGATGGCGGCGGGTTTTTGGGAGAGAAACGAATCGGGGCCCGCTTCGGTGACGAGCTCACCGACCCGGTGGGTGACGATCTTGCCGCCCCACGCGGCACCCGCCTCGAGCACGATGCACTGGACCGGCCGGCCCGCGGCGGAGGACTGTTCGAGGAGACTCCACGCGGCGGCCAGGCCGGAGATTCCGCCGCCCACGATGGCGACGGTCGGAACCCGGGTCACGCCGAGCGCAGGCACAGAGACGATTGATGCGCGGTCACGATGTCGGCCAGCGCCTCGATCAATGGGGAGGAGTCATTCAGCATATCCATGCGCTCGAGATGCACGTCTTTTCGCGCGGCGAGCTGCTTCAGTTCGATGTCGATATCGTACAGCGTTTCCACGTGATCGCAAATGAACCCGATCGGAGCTACGAGCACCCGCCGATGCCCGTCCTGAGACAGGTCCTCCAGCACGGATTCCACCGTGGGTCCCAACCACGGCTCGGCGGAGCGGCCTTGGCTTTGATAGGCGAACCGCGTCGGCTGGGCTCCCAACAGCGCTTGCACGGCCTCCACGGTGCCACGCACCTCGCCGGGATAGGGATCATTCATCGCCACGACGCGCTCCGGCAGGCTGTGCGCGGTGAAGAGCACGGGCACCGCGTCGCGCACCTCCGCCGGAAACCGGCGAAGCCCTGCTCGTATATTCTCGACAATGGCGGCGACGAGCCCGGGATGGCGATTCCAGCTGCCGACGAAGGACACGGAGCAGGTGCTTCCCAGCGCTTCCCGCGCCTCTTCCACCTTTTTGCGGTAGGCGCCGGTGCTGAGCGACGACTGCTGCGGAGCCATGCACAAGCCGATGACGTGCTCGGGATCATCGGCGACCACCCGCTCGAAGGTCTCCTTGATAAACGGATGCCAGTGCCGCAGGCCGACGTAGACGCGATAGGCGCCCGGTCGCGTCCGATTGAGCCGCTCCTCCAATTTTTCGGCGACGCGCTGCGTGATGCCGACGGCCGGGGACTTGCCGCCGGTCGCCCGATACCGGGCCCGGATCTCCTCCACCAGCTCCGGAGGAGTCGGCCGCCCGCCCCGCACGTCACGGAGGAACGGTTCGACATGTTCAAGACAGTCCGGCCCTCCCATGATCATCAGCAGGACCGCGACGGGACGGGTGGACGGCACGATGTGACCTCGGAGCGCTGTCAGCGTTGGCTCAGCTTGTGGACCATGTCGATCGTGGCGGCCACATGCTCGACCGGCGTGGTGGGCAGAATCCCGTGGCCGAGGTTGAAAATGTGGCCGGGGCGCCCGCCCGCACGGCGGAGAATGTCCTCCACCCGGCGCTCGATTTCGTGGAGCGGCGCGAAGAGCGCCACGGGGTCCAAATTGCCCTGAACGGCGCGATCATGCCCCACGACAGCCCAGGCTTCATCCAGATGCACTCGCCAGTCGATGCCGATGACGTCGCCGCCCGCCTCCCGCATGTGGCGCAGGAGCGCCGCCGTGCCGGTGCCGAAGTGAATCGTCGGCACGCCCTCCCGCTTGAGCCCGTCGAAGATGAGCTGCACGTGCGGCATGACGTATTCGGCATAGTCGCCGGCCGACAAGCACCCGACCCAACTGTCGAACAGCTGCACCGCCTGGGCTCCCGCGTGGATCTGGCGCCGGAGATAGCCCGTGATCACGCGGGCGAATTTGTCCATCAGCCGGTGCCACGCGGTCGGATCGGTGTACATCAGCTGCTTCGTGTGGAGATAGTTGCGCGACCCTCCGCCCTCGATCGCGTAGCTGGCCAGCGTGAACGGCGCGCCGGCGAATCCGATCAACGGAACACGGCCGTTCAGCGCGCGGCGCGTACGCCGGATCGCTTCCGCCACGTACTCCAGCTCATCCCCGTCCACCGCCTTCAGCCGGTCCACGGCCGCGCGGTCACGGACGGGGTTATGGATGACCGGGCCCTCTCCTTCGGCGAACTCGAGCCGGATGCCCATCGGCTCCAGCGGCAGCAGGATGTCCGCGAAGATGATCGCCGCGTCCAGCGGGAACCGCTCGATGGGCTGAACCGTCACCTCAGCGGCAAGGTCGGGAGTCTTGCACATCTCGAGGATGGCGTGCTTGGACCGCAGGCGGCGGTACTCCGTCATGTAACGCCCCGCTTGGCGCATGAACCACACGGGCGTGCAGTCCACGGGCTCCCGCCGGCAGGCCTTCAGAAATCGGTCGTTCATGGTCGGCGCATTGTAGAGACGGCTCGAGGAGGGTGTCAATGAAGCGCACTGCGTATCGGGGTGCAACTCGGCAAAAGATAGACAGGACTTGCCATTCCGGTACAATCGAGGTGACGGCAGAGGCTCATTGGGAGTCCGCCACCGGGCGGCTAACACTTTACGCTCCATTATTGTATAATGAGCTCCCATTACATGGCTGAACCGTCCGACGTCAGTGTTCCCGCGGATTCAGCCGCTGCGGCCTCCCTGCTTTGTACCACCCAAGCGCCGCGGGAGTTAGTCAGTCGAATCGGGACCCCGGCGCTCTTCACCTGCACACGACGCTCGCCGAATCCCTGACCTGGAGGTAACTGGAATGTCCGACGTGCGCCATCTTCAACCGACGAAGCTTCAAAATCTGTGGTTCACCGTGCTCCGATGGTTCGATTCCTGGGCAGGACTGGAGTACATGAAGGTCGAAGGGCCTCCCAAGATGGATTGGCTTCGCTGCGTGCCGATCATCGCCGTACACCTGATGTGCCTCGGCGTGATTTGGGTCGGCTGGAGCTGGACCGCCATCGCGGTGGCCGTGGCGTTCTATTTCATCCGCATGTTCGCGATCACAGGCTGGTACCACCGGTATTTTTCGCATCGGACGTTCAAGACGTCCCGGGCCGTGCAGTTTGCGTTCGCCGTGCTGGGCGGCTCCTGCGCGCAGCGGGGTCCGCTCTGGTGGGCGGGACATCATCGGCACCACCACATCGCATCCGACACTCCGGACGACGTCCACTCGCCGCGGCAAGGCGGATTCCTGTGGTCGCACATCGGCTGGTTTACGGCCCAAACGCATTTTGCCCCGCGTTTGAAGTCCATCGCCGACTTCGCGAAATATCCCGAGCTGCGCTTCCTCGACCGGTTCGACATTCTCGTTCCGACCTTGGCGGGCTTCGGCATGTTCGGCATCGGCAAGCTGCTGGAAATCTACGCGCCTCAGCTGGGCACGAACGGTCCACAGATGCTGATCTGGGGATTCTTCATCTCGACGGTCGCGTTGATCCACGGCACGTGCACGATCAACTCCCTGTCCCACGTCTATGGGTCCCAGCGCTACACCACCGGCGATGACAGCCGGAACAACTTCTTGTTGGCCCTCATCACCATGGGAGAAGGGTGGCATAACAACCACCATTATTATCCCGCCTCCACGCGGCAAGGCTTTTATTGGTGGGAGATCGACATGACCTACTACTGCCTGAAGGTCATGGAATGGCTCGGGTTGGTGTGGGACATCAAAGAGGTGCCGATCTACGTACGGGAAGGCAAGAGCAAGCACGAGACGGCTGCCCCGGCCGCCGTGTCGCTGACGGGCAGCACCCTCGCCAAGGAACCCTCGTGAGCGTCGGCCGGCCGGCGCGCCGTTAGATCCAGTCCGACTCCGTCTGCCGCCTTGGCCGGTCGTCTTCCGCGCGGCCGGCCAAGGCTTCGCGGATGGCCCTCGCTTCTCGATCAAGCTCTCCTAATTCTCCCGCGGACGCGATCCACGCGTCGGCCGGCGCCAGTTCGATCCGGTAATGATTCTTTCCCAGGGAGAACCATTCGATGTACGGATGCGGCTCGAGGTTCGGGTGCGGGTCGAACGAGATGAGATTGACCGTCCCGATCTGAGGACGCTCCAAGTCGGCGAGCACCTGCGCGGCCAGATCGTCGTCTTCGAACCGGCTGTTGCGGAACCGGATGGCCGTACCCGCGATCTCTCCTCGAAAATCGCCGCGCAGGTAGACATCCACCGCACCGACGGCGGCGAAGACGACGCGCCCCACGACGGTGCCGGGGGACCGGTTGTCCAGGAACCCTTCCCGCACCCAGCGCCCGTTGCCGAACTTCTGCGCCATCTCCTCCTCTCGCAGATTATGCCGCCGCCGGCGCGTTGACGCCCGGCGAAGCAGGCTCGGTGCCGAATGCGCCGACGACGACGGCGATCAAGATCAGCGCGCTGCCCAGCCAGCCCTGCGCATCGAGCGTCTCGCCCAGAAAATACCACGAGAGCCAGGCCGCGTAGGCTGGCTCGGCGGCGAAGACCAGAGCCACTTGCTGGGCCGGAACGATCTGCTGCGCCCACATTTGCACGGCGAAGGCCCCGGTCGCCAGGCCGCCCGTCACCAGCAGGCCGGTCAGGAGCACGCCCGTCGGCATGAACGCCCCGGCGGGCGCCTGCTCCCAATACAGCGTGGGAACGAACAAGAGCGTCATGGCGGTCATCTGCCAGGCGAGGAGCGACGGGGCGTCATGCAATCTGGTGAACCGCTCCAGGCAGACGATGTGTCCGGCGAAGGCCACGGCGCACCCGAGCGTCAGGAGGTCCCCCAGATTCACGTCCGCGCTCGGCTTCACCAACAGCCACAGACCGATCGTCGCAATGGTGGTGGCGGACAGCACCCGCACGTCGAACCGCCGGAGGATCAAGGGTACGAAAATCACATAGAGCGCCGTAATGAACGCGGAGTTGGACGCGCTGGTGTGGTGCAACCCGACGGTCTGCAACACGTAGCCGAGAAACAGAAAGACGGTCGCGACGGCGCCGGCCGTCAGCGTGGCCTTGGTCCGGGCGAGCGGATGCCGCGCCGCCGCAAACCACAGCCAGACCAACGCGGCGCCCAGGAGAAACCGGAGGAACAGGAACGACAGCGGCGGAATTTGCTCGAGCGCCGCTTTCGTGGCGGGAAAAGTCGCGCCCCAGATGAAGGTGGTCAGCAGTAACGCCAGGCGCGGCATGCCGAAATGATGAAGGTTGAAGGTTTACCGAAGCCAGCACGATGGCTGCCCGTTCGCGGCAACCCATCACCTTCATCATCGAGCTGCCGCATGCGAGCAGTCACGGTTTGCACAACGGGCAGCGTCGCTGCTCGTTGGTGCCGGCTTGTTCCATGGCGCGGAGCGCCCGCTCTTTGTCGGGATAATCGAACCAGCCGCCCTCCCAAAAATCGCTGGAGGTGGCATTGGACGGCACCTCAGAACAGCGGTCCCGGTGCAGGGTGACCCGGTCGATCGAGCGGGCGATATGGATCCAGTAAATCATGGCAACCGGCGAGGAGGGAGGTGAGAGGGGCGCGGGGGCGATTCGGCGCCGGCCCTACCCCTAACCCCTGACCGACTTAAGGAAGGAGCTGCCACTCGTCCTTTTCGATGAAGACCTTGACGCCTGTCTGAAGCTTCTTGATGTCGTCCTTTTCAAAGAGCCGCATGTAGCGCTCGATCCGATCCTCTTCATCGATCCGCTCTTCCTGCATAACCCCGTTGGTGCCCTTATACCGCCGAATCAACACCGACATTCTGACCCCCTCCTCTCCCCCTGGCAGTTCATCGATACAAGTGTGCTACAATAAGCGAAACTTCGCGGGCCGGTCAAGGGCATGATCGGGCCCTTCTCGCGGCTGCCGCACCCTCGCGGCCGCTTCATCAAAGGACGGAACCCATGCCGCTGTACGAGTACCGTTGCGAACAATGTTCCAAGCAGTTCGAGGTCACGCAATCCGTGCATGCCCGCGTGGAGGATACGGAGTGCCCGTTCTGCCATGCGCAGCAGGCCACCCGTCTCCTCTCATCGTTTGCATCGAAAGTCGTCGGCGATCACAAGCCGGGGTTTGCCGAGCTCAAGGCGAATGCGATGAACAATGAGCGGATGCAGAAGTTCGCCAAGCTGCCACCGCTGAACGCCAAGCGCAACATGCCTCCGCCAAATACGACGTCGGCCTCCGACCCATTGTCCGGCGGTTCCGGTTCGTAACCGATGAAGCTCCGCTTCCCGATCTCCAACCGCTCTTCCCATCGCCTTCATCGCCGCAGATCTATGCGAGGACTCGCAGCCGTCCTGTTGGCGCTCCTTCCTCTCGGCACGGCGGTCCCGGACCAAGCCGCGGCCGAGATCTCCGGCGGGCTGACGATCGCGGGCAACGGACCGGAATTGACGACCATCGAAGCCCTCGCCAGGGCCTTCGAGAAGGCCAACCCGCGCGCCTACGTCGATGTGATGTGGGACGACAAGTCCAAGCCGGTCGAACTCGTGAAGAGCGGGCAAGCACATGTCGCCGTCGCCGGCGCCGAGGACGCTGGGCTTGCCGCAATGCAAATCGGATGGGACGGGATCGGCATCCTGGTCCACCTCTCGAACTTCACCAAGGAAGTGACGAAGCAGCAGGTCGCCGATCTGTTTGCCGGCAAGGTCAAGGAATGGTCCGAGCTCGGCGGCCCCGAAACGAAGGTGCTGCTCATCGACCGGCCGCGAAACCAAAACATTCGGGACGGGTTCGAATCCCTGCTCGGCATTACGGGCCAGATTCCGGACACCGCCAAAGTCATTGGACCGGACGACAAGGTGGTCAAGACGGTGGTCGGAACGTTGCCTCCGCTGTCCGCCGTTGCCTATATTTCCTTGAGCACCGGACTCTCGGTGGTGTCCACCGGCGTGGCGGTCCGCCTGCTGCCGGTCGACAAGGTGGAGCCCGAAATCCCGACCGTCAAAGACGGACGGTACAGCCTGCGCCGGCCTGTGCTGCTGCTGTCGAAAAATGAGCCCAATCCGCTGGTTGACGCTTTTCGAGATTTCGCGCGTTCCTCGGCCGGTCAGGCTATCATAGCGGAGACGTATATCCCCATGACGGGCAAATAATCCTTCATCTCGAGGAGGTCATCATGTGTCCTTCGCGGTGTGTCCGATTTATCCTGTCGCCGGTCTTCCTCCTAGCTCTCCATGCCGTGCCGATCCAGGCCGAAGAGCCGTCCCAGGCGCCAGGCTCCATCGTGGAGGGTGCCGGCTTCACCCTGTTCGACATGGAATCCATCAAGGGATCCGATGCCGAAAAAGTGGAGCGGGACCCGGTCTGCGATCGCAGCAAGCGGCCGAAGATCCTCAAGGTTGAGCCGGATGAAGCGAAGCCGGGGCAAAAGGTGACCATCAAGGGGGAAAACTTCGGCACCAAGGAATGCTTTCACGGAGTGGCATTCAGCGCGGCGGGGCCGGCAAAAATCGACTATACCTTCGTAAACGAGAGCACGATCGAAGCCACCGTCCCGGACGTCCGCCCCGGCATGTCGTTCATCGACGTGGTCGCCGGCGGGGGGAACGCCCGGTCCAAAGGATTTCTAGTCCAAGCGAAATAACACCTGGGCAGGGCGCGGGCCGTTAGTTCCGCGCCCTGCTCGCTCCGACCGCCGCCGCGCCTCCCCCCCGCTCCCTCGACAGATCCCTTGATCGTATGCTAGCTTACGCGCTCCTTTTTCACCGGCCCGCATGGAGCACGGGTGGGGACTGTCGAAGGTCCGCGCGACATGTTTAAGAAGATTCTGGTAGCGAACCGCGGGGAGATCGCCATGCGCATCATCCGCGCGTGCCGCGAGCTCAACATCGCCACCGCCGCCATCTACTCCGAAGCCGATTCGACCGGCATTTACGTGAAGAAGGCCGACGAGGCCTACCAGGTGGGACCAGGGCCGGTCAAAGGCTTTCTGGACAGCCGCCAGATTGTCGACCTGGCCAAACGGATCGGCGCCGACGCCATTCATCCCGGCTACGGATTCCTATCGGAAAACGCGCACTTTGCGGAACTGTGCCGGGAATCCGGCATCACCTTCATCGGCCCCTCTCCGCTGGCCATTACCTTGATGGGCAGCAAGGTCAAGGCCCGGGAGCTGGCCCGCGAGGTCGGGGTTCCCATCGTGCCCGGGACCGACGGCGGCGTCACCGATGTGAGCGAGGCGCTGGCCTTCGCCCGGCAAGCCGGGTATCCGCTCATGATCAAAGCCAGCGCCGGCGGCGGGGGGCGGGGACTGCGGGTCGTGCGGTCGGATGCGGAATTGCGCGACAACATGGAGGCCGCCGCGCGGGAAGCGCAGGCGTCGTTCGGCGACGGCAGCGTCTTCATCGAAAAATACATCGAGCGCCCCCATCACATCGAGTTTCAGATCCTGGCCGACCGCCATGGCCACATCATCCACCTCGGTGAACGGGACTGCTCGATTCAACGGCGCCACCAAAAACTGATCGAAATCGCGCCGTCGCTGGTGCTTACGCCGAAGCTGCGCGCGCAAATGGGCGAGGCCGCCATTACGATCGCCCGGGCCGTCCACTACGACAACGCCGGGACTGTGGAGTTCCTGCTCGACCAAGAGGGACGCTTTTACTTCATCGAAATGAACCCCCGTCTCCAGGTTGAGCACACGGTGACGGAGCAAATCACGGCGATCGACATCGTCCGAAACCAAATCGCCATCGCCGCCGGCAAGCCGCTCGACATCGAGCAGACGGACGTCATCCTTCAGGGTCACGCTATTCAGTGCCGGATCAACGCGGAGGATCCCAAGAACAATTTCATGCCGTGCACCGGCACCATCACGGCCTATCTCTCTCCGGGAGGCATCGGCGTGCGCATCGACGGCGCCGTCTACAAGGACTATACGGTTCCGCCGTACTACGACGCGCTGCTCGCCAAGCTCACCGTCCGCGGCCGGACGTGGGAAGAGACCGTCAGTCGGATGCGGCGCTCTCTGGAGGAGTATGTCCTCCGTGGGGTGAAGACGACCATCCCGTTCATGAAGGCCATCATGCAGGAACAGGACTTCTTGGCCGGCCGGTTCGACACGTCGTATCTGGAGACGCACCCCGAACTGTACAGTTACGACGAATTCGAGCAGCCCGAAGACCTCGTCCTCGCGCTCGCCGCCGCCATCGCGGCCTACGAAGGGCTCTAGCCGACCCGGCCGCGCCGCACGCCTTCACAAAGATAACTGGACATCATGGCCACCAAACGACCAGCAGCGCGCAAGCCAGCGAACAAGAAGCGGCCCGGCCCCTCCATCAAGACGTCGAAAACAAAAGCCGCGCGTCCTGAATTGGCGATTCACCCCGCCCCCGGCAAGCCGATCCTCATCACCGATGTCGCGCTCCGTGACGGCCACCAGTCGCTGCTGGCGACGCGCATGCGCACCGAGGACATGCTGCCCATCGCCCAGAAACTCGATGCCGTGGGCTATTGGTCGCTCGAAGTCTGGGGCGGCGCCACGTTCGACACGTGCCTGCGCTTTCTGAAGGAAGACCCGTGGGAGCGCCTCCGTGCCTTGCGGGCGGCCATGCCCAACACGCGTCTCCAGATGCTGCTGCGGGGTCAAAACCTGGTCGGCTACCGGCACTACGCGGACGACGTGCTGGAGCGATTCATCGAACGCTCCGCTGCGAACGGCATCGACGTCTTTCGCATCTTCGACGCCTTGAACGACGTCCGGAACCTCGACCGCGCGATCCAGGAGGTGAAGGCCTGCGGCAAGCACGTCGAGGCGGCAATCAGCTACACGGTCAGCCCGGTGCACAACATCGAGCGGTTCGTCGACATGGCGAAACAACTCGAAGATCTCGGCACCGACACGTTGTGCGTCAAGGACATGGCCGGCCTGCTGGCCCCGTTGGACGCCTATCACTTGATCCGCCGGCTCAAGAGCGCCGTCAAGGTGCCCATCCACTTGCACACCCATTACACGTCCGGCATGGCCTCGATGGCGTCGTTGATGGCGATCCTCGCCGGCCTCGACATGCTGGACACGTCTATCTCGCCGCTGGCCGGCGGCACGTCGCATCCCCCCACCGAAACCATGGTGGCGTCGCTTCGGGATACACCGTACGACACCGGGCTTGACCTGCGCGCCTTCGAGCCGATCACCGAGCATTTCCGCGACGTGCGACGCAAGTATCGGCAGTTCGAAAGCGATTTCACGGGCGTGGACGCCGAAATCCTGACGTCGCAGATTCCCGGCGGCATGTTGTCCAATCTGGCGGCGCAGCTCACCGAACAGAACGCGCTGGAGCGGATGAAGGAAGTGCTCGATGAGGTGCCGCGCGTGCGCAAAGACATGGGCTATCCGCCGTTGGTCACGCCGACCAGTCAGATCGTGGGCACGCAAGCGACGCTGAACGTCCTGACCGGGGAGCGGTACAAGGTCATCACGACGGAGACGAAGAACTACTTCCTTGGGTTGTATGGACGCGCCCCCGGGCCGGTGGACGGCGATATCATGAGCCGCGCCGTCGGCAACGAAGAGCCGATCAAAACGCGGCCGGCCGACCGGCTGGAGCCGGAGCTGGACGCGCTGAAGAAAGATCTTCCCGCGTCCGCCGCCACGGTGGAGGATCACTTGTCGTTTGCGCTGTTCCCCGCCATCGCGCGGGACTTCTTCGAGGCGCGCGAAAAAGGCGATCTGGTCCCCGAGCCGCTCACCGCGGGCGACCCAAAAGGGCCCGCCGTGGCGCACGAGCTGCACCTAGCACCGGTTGAGTTCAACGTCACCGTGCACGGCGAGACGTATCACGTCAAAGTATCGGGCTCCGGCCGCAAGACCGACGGCCGCAAGCCGTATTACATCCGGGTCAACGACAAGCTCGAAGAGGTGTCGCTGGAGCCCATCCAGGAAGTTTTGGCCGGTGTCCCGGAGGCGCAGGACAGCGCCCCTGGCGCCAAACCCAAACGCCCCAAGCCCGCGAAGCCGGGAGACGTGGCCCCTCCCATGCCGGGACGCGTCGTCAAGGTGCTGGTCGCCAAGGATGACCGCGTCAAGCAGGGCGACCCCCTGCTCATCATCGAAGCGATGAAGATGGAAAGCCGTGTTCCGGCCCCCATCGAAGGCCGGGTCACGGCTATCCTGGTGGCCGAGGGTGACAACGTCAAAACGGACGAGACGCTCATTCAGCTCGAGTAACAGCGGCGCAGTCCGGCTTGAAGGGCGCCCTGGACGATGGCGTGACTTCCCGGTTCCTCACGATTTTTCTGCTGTGTCTGATGACCGGCGCCTGCGCGACCACCGATCCGCTCCCCCCTTGGTTTGATGCCATCCAGCGCCTGCCGATCCGATCCGTCGACGTAGACGGGCACCGCATCGCCTATGTCGACGAAGGAGCCGGGACGCCGGTCATCCTGCTGCACGGTTTTGGTGGATCCATGTGGCAATGGGAGTACCAGATCGGGCCGCTGCGCGCGGTGGCAAGGGTCATCACCCCAGATGTGCTCGGCGCGGGCCTCTCGGACAAACCCGACATCGCGTACAGTCCGGACGACATGCTGCGGTTTCTGACCGGATTCATGGACGCGCTGCACATCGACCAGGCCGTGCTCGTCGGCCATTCAATGGGGGCGGGCCTCGCCATCGGGATGGCGCTGGACCACCCGGAGCGCGTCCGCAAACTGGTCCTCATTAGCGGGCTGCCACCGGACATCAAACGGAATCTCACCAATCGCACGATCCGGCGCGCCCTCGAGACGAGCGCGCCGGCGTGGGTGGTCTCGTTCGCCAACCGCCTGTTCGGCGGATGGTTCACCGAGAACCTGCTGAAGGAAATCGTCTACGACCCCGCCCTGCTGACGCCGGCCGTCCTCGACCGCTCCAATCGCAATCGCCGACGACCGGGGCTGTTCGGCCCCGTCATGAGCGCGGGCCGGCATCTGCCGGAATGGGAAACGCGGTTCGCTCCGCGCATCGGCGCGCTGACTCCTCCCACCCTGATTCTCTGGGGAGAGGAAGATCAGGTGTTCCCCGTGGCGATCGGGCGGCAGCTCCATGACCGCATCGGCGGATCCGTGTTCGTGGCGGTTCCCCGCGCAGGACACATGCCGCAGTGGGAGCGCCCGGATGTGGTCAACCCGCAACTGCTGCGGTTTCTCCAGCCTTGAGAGAAGCGCGATCCACCGGCTATACTTTTTCAGGCGCGACGGCCGCCCTCATTCAGCCCGCCGCGATGGAGTGATCATGACGAAGATCCATATCTGGCCCAGTGCCCTGCTCGTCCTTGCCGTCGCGCTCTCCGGCTGCATGGGGAAGAGCGGAAGTAGCGCATTCACGTACAAGAACCTCTCCGTGGCCGACGGGACGGCCACCGCCGGGGAGGGCCACAGCGTGCTCTTCAAGGGCAGCCCGCTGATGTTGTCCGGCAACGGCATCAAAGTCGGCGACCATCTCCGCGACGTCAAGGTCGCGCAAACGGACCTGTCGCTCGTGGATATCGTGCACACGAAGGGCGAAGGCAAGGTCCGCATCATCAGCGTGGTCCCCTCGCTGGACACCAAGGTGTGCGAACAGCAGACGCACTACCTGAGCGAGAAGAACAAGGGCCTCGACAAGATGGTGGAGCTGATTACGGTGAGCGTCGATACGCCGTTTGCCCAAAAGCGCTTCGCCGAGGAGGCCCACATCGGCAACGTGACGTTCCTTTCGGACTACCGCGGCGCCGATTTCGGAAAAGCCCACGGCCTCTTTCTCAAAGACCCCCATCTCCTGACCCGAGCCATCATGGTGGTGGACAAGCACAATGTCATTCGCTATCTTCAGATCACTCCGGAGCTGGGGCAACTTCCCGACATGGAG
Source organism: Nitrospiraceae bacterium (assembly GCA_040255845.1). GTDB lineage: Bacteria > Nitrospirota > Nitrospiria > Nitrospirales > Nitrospiraceae > Nitrospira_D. The sequence goes on from JBDZVU010000031.1 coordinate 25,200, forward strand.
GCGGCCTTTCAGTTTGCCCGCTCCCTGATCACGGCAAGCTGACACCCACCACCTGCGGTGCTCATAGCCAGACGGTTTGCGAAGGCCGCCGCCGCGCCGAGGCGTTGCGCACGTGTGAGCCGCTCCGAAGATGCGCCGCCGCAACGGCGGACCGGCCACACACACGAA
>JBDZVU010000031.1:25377-32278 GCA_040255845.1 Nitrospiraceae bacterium
CACACGAACATTCGGGTACAGCACGATGGCGCATTACGATCTCCTGGTGTTGGGAAGCGGACCGGCCGGCCAAAAAGCGGCGGTCCAGGGAGCCAAGCTCGGAAAGCGCATCGGCCTCATCGAACGTCAGGAGGTCGTCGGCGGGGTCTGCATCAACACCGGGACGATCCCCAGCAAGTCCCTCCGCGAGGCGGTGCTGTACTTGTCCGGCTTTCGTCAGCGAAGTCTGTACGGGGCCGGGTACCGGGTCAAGGACACCATCACGATCGAAGATCTCGCGTTCCGTGCCAATCACATCATCGCCAATGAGATCCGCATCGTCCAAGACCAGATGGCGCGCAACCGGATCGACACGATTTACGGCTCGGCCAGTTTTCTCGACCCCCACCGGATTGAGGTCCGTCACCGCGGCGACGTCATCGAGCATACGGCGGACTTCATCGTCATCGCCGTCGGCACCGAACCGGCGCGCCCGGCAGACGTGCCGTTCGACGGTGACCGGATCATCGACACCGACGGGTTGCTGCGGCTCAAGCGCATCCCGGAATCGATGGTCATCGTCGGCGGAGGAGTCATCGGCACCGAATACGCGTCCATCCTGGCCGCACTCGGCGTGCCGGTCGTGCTCATCGACAAGCGCCCCCGCCTGCTGGAATTCGTCGACGCTGAAATCATCGACGTGCTGCAACGGCAGATGAAAGACATCGGCGTCACGCTGTACCACGACGAGGAGGTCTCGGCCATCAAGCTCCAGCCCGACGGGTTGGTCCACGTCTCACTGCAGAACAATCCCCCCTTGACCGCCACCACGCTGATGTACGCCGTCGGCCGTGTCGGGGCGAGCAGCGGCCTGGGGCTGGAACGGGTCGGGCTGACGCCCGACGCCCGGGGACGACTGTCAGTGAACGACCATTTTCAGACCGCCGTCCCTCACATTTACGCGGCCGGCGACATCATCGGCTTTCCGGCCCTGGCCTCCACCTCGATGCAGCAAGGACGCCACGCCGCCTGCCATGCCTTCGGCGCGCCGGACCGCACGGACACGGCGCTGCTGCCGTACGGAATCTACTCGATTCCCGAAATTTCGATGGTCGGCAGAAACGAGGAGGAACTGTCGCAGGCCGGTGTGCCCTTCGGCGTCGGCGTGGCCCGGTACCGCGAAATCGCCCGCGGGCAGCTCATCGGCGACGAGACCGGCATGTTGAAGCTGCTGTTCCACCAGCAGACGCTGGACCTGCTCGGCGTGCATGCCATCGGGGAAGGGGCGACCGAATTGATCCACATCGGCCAGGCGGTCATGGCCTACCGCGGCAAGATCACGTATTTCATCGACACGGTCTTCAACTATCCAACCCTGGCCGAATGTTATAAAGTCGCCGCGCTGGACGGCATCAACCGCCTGCCGCGTCCGTGGCCGCTGCACAGGTGAGCGACGCGGCCGCAAGCCGTTTGAACGGTCTCATGACGAGGACGCCGCAGAGTCGCCTGGGAGCCTGAGCCGATGTCGTTTTCCACTCATCTCCGCACACTCGCGGAACCGATCTGGCGAGCCCAACTGACGCACCCGTTTGTGAGGGCGCTGGGAGACGGCTCTCTCCCGGAGCGAAAGTTCCGGTATTACATTCTGCAGGACGCCCGATTTCTCGGGGACCTGTCGCGAGTCTTCGCGCTCGCCGCCGCAAAAGCGCCGGATTCGGAGAGCGCGCGGCGATTGGCGAACCTCGCGGAAGAGACGATCACCGTCGAACGAAGCTTGCACGAGAGCTACGGCAAGCGCTGGAAGATGACGGCGGCGCACATGTCCCGTGTTCCCATGGCGCCGACGAATTACGCGTACACGAGACACATGTTGGCGGTCGCCCACACCGGCTCGGCCGCCGAGATCACCGTGGTCGCCCTGCCCTGCGCATGGATCTACTGCGTGGTGGGGCAGCATCTCCTCAAGAACGGCCCGCCGCCGAAGCGCCATCCCTATCGCGAATGGCTCCTGCTCTACGCCTCGCCCGAGTTTGCCGACGTGCAGCGATGGATGCGAACCCGGGTGGACCAGTGGGCCAAGACCGCCGGGCGGGACGAACGAACCCGCATGGAGCAGGCGTTTCTCATCAGCTCCCGGTACGAATGGATGTTTTGGGAGATGGCGTGGAACGAAGAGCAGTGGCCGGTCTGAATTCCGATACCATGCGATGGGGCAGCGCGCCCGGAGGAGGTGGCCCTCCCTCGTGACTCGTCGCCACATCGCGCTCCATCTTGCGGCGTTGACCGCCTTCTTCGTCTTCCTCGTCGTAATCCTGTGGCTGCACACCGGCCCGCGGGCCGTCCCTGGGTTGATCGACCTCCTGCACGACCCGGAGCCCACGACGCGCATCCTGGCCTCCGAGTGGCTGACCTCGCTCGGGCGCGACGCCAGATCGGCGCTCCCGGCGCTGATCGAAACGGCCCTGCACGATCCCACTCAAGACGTGAGCGCGGCGGCAGCAACGGCCATCAGAGCGCTGGACCTGCAGGCGGCGCGGGACGTCGTCAACGGGTCGTTTCCCATGCTCTGGGATCCCAACGCTGAGGTCCGTCGCAAGGCCTGCGTGGTGCTCGGCAACTTGGGGCCGGCGGCGAAGCCGGCCGTCCCGTCCCTCATCACCATGCTGGACGACACCGAGGAGCCGGTCCGGGAAGGCGCCGTGACGGCGCTGGGGTCCATCGGGATTCCTCAGGCGGAGATCGTCGCGGCGTTGACCCAAGCCATGCAGGACCCCGCCGCCGCGGTGCGCTACCGCGCCGCCGCGCAATTCGCAGTGCACATCCCGGTCACCGCGGCAGCGGTGGCGGCGCTGGTCGAATTGCGCCACGACCCGGACAAGTCCGTGGCGGCCTTGGCCGACGTGGCGCTGGAGCATGCCGGCCAAAATCCGCGGCACGACGTGAGCGCCCTGATGGCGCTGCTGGAGCGTCCCGGCGAGAAGGACTATGCGCTCCAGCGATTGGCCCAATTGGGACGCGAAGCGGCGGACGCGGCGCCGATCCTCATCTCGGTGCTCAAGGATCCTCTCGCGCTGAACCGTTACTTGGCGGCGGAAGCGCTGCGCTCCATCGGACCAGCAGCGGAGGAGGCCGTCCCCGAACTGATCGCCGCGCTGCATGACGCCGATCCGGTCGTCCGCGAAAGCGCCGCCGAAGCGTTGGAAGCGATCGGGACACCGGAGGCCAAAGAGGCGCTGAACGTCCTGCGCCGGGAGAAGGCCGAATGAACGAGCACCCGCATCCCGCCCGCCTGATTCTGGGATTGTATTGGGGAAGCGTGCTGGGAAGCCTGACCCTGCCTTGGCTCCTGCTGACCCTGTTCGAGTATTCCGCGCATCGGCGAACGCTGTCGGAGGCAATTACGTACCTTCGTCTCCACTTCTTCGCCCCCGGGCATCAATATTTCTTGGTGGGGCTGCTCAGCGCCGCCCCGTTTGCGGTGTGCGCGGCGTTTCTCCTGGTCCACCTCGGCTGGAATCCCGATGTGAGCCGCGCACAGTACGCACGCCGGCTCGCCGGCGTGTTGGGAAGCCTTACGCTGATGCTCGGTACCAGTTTTTGGACCCACGTGAGCGCGCTGCTCTATCCGGATGGACAAGGGACCGTCGCCTATGGCTTTCTACCGTACATCCTGCTGGTGCTCATCCCACTCGGCTATGGAGCCGGCCGGGTCCTGTTCGCCTTTGCGGGACTCTTCCGTCACGGCGAAGGATAACGCTCCCGGCCTGGACAGCGCGCGGCGCGTGAGTATAATGGGCCCATTCGGATGGGCATCCTGCGTGTCACTTCTCTCCTGCTGCTCGGTCTGGCGGCGGCATCGTGCCTGCCCCCCGCAGCGTGGGCTTCCGACTACGAAGCGCGCCTGAAAGAACTGGCCGAAGCCGTGACGGCTGAAGCGTTCAAGGCCAAGGCGCAACGACTCGCGCTCCTTGACTTCACCGATGGGGAGGGCCGTTCCAGCGCGGTGGGCCAATTTCTCGCCGAAGAACTCGGCACGCAGTTGCTCGTGGCCGGCGAATTGAAGATCGTCGAACCGAGATTGGTGCGTTCGACCGTGAACAAATTCCACCTTGACACCCTCGATCCGAGCCGCGGCAAGGCGGTTCGCAGGGCCGCGAGAGCCATGCGCGCCGACGCGCTGCTGACCGGATCGTATGTGGCGGCCGCGGAGGGGCTTGTCATCACCGTGAAACTCATCAGTCCGTCCGATGTCCAGGTCGTCGGTGCCGCCCGGCACACGGTCCCCGCAAGCGGGCCGCTGGTCGAGCGGATGAACGAGCCCGACGCGCCGGCGCCGGTCGCGATCGAAGGGCCGAAAGACACCCCGCACCCGAAGGGCTTGGGACAACACCGCAACGAGCTCTACGAATTGACCGTCGATTCGCTCACGCGGACCGCGGAGGCGGTGACACTCGCGGCGACGATTGAGAACCGGTCGTCCCGCGGAGTCAGGATCCTGTGCCACTTGCAAGACACCGTGTTAAAAGACGATCATGGGGCCGCGTGGACGCAGGGCGTCGACGTCAACCGCGATGGCCTGTGCATGCGGGGACTTGAGATCGCGCCCGGTGACAAGGGACGGGCGGTGATGGCGTTTTCTGGGCCCGCCGGAAGGGAACCGACCGAGTTCACGCTCTATTTCCGTGAGAAATCTCCCCGGCGAGATGCAGCGTATACGATCGAACAGCTGAAACCGGACTCGCGTGCGGCCATCCTACCCCTCACGCAGTAATCTCCATCGAGTTCTATGCCCAACACGCTCAAGCAAGTCTTGACCATCGCCGGGTCCGATTCCGGGGGCGGCGCCGGCATTCAGGCCGACATCAAGGCCATGTCGGCCAACGGGGTCTTCGCCATGTCCGCCATCACCGCGATCACGGCGCAAAATACGGAAGAGGTGACGGAGGTCTTCGAGCTGCCGCTGTCCATCATCGCGGCACAGATCGACGCGATCTTCGATGACTTCGACGTCGCGGCCGTGAAAACCGGCATGTTGTCCTCGGTGGCGGTCGTCGAGCTCGTCGCCAAACGCCTGAAAGCGCAACAGGTGAGCAAGCTGGTGGTCGATCCCGTCATGATTGCCAAGAGCGGCCAGACCTTGCTGCACGAAGATGCGATCGACGCCATCAAGACCCACCTGCTGCCGCTCGCCTACCTGGTCACGCCCAACGTCCACGAGGCCCAGCGCCTATCGGGGATCGACATTCACTCGCTCCCGGACGCGAGACGCGCCGCGAAAGCCATTCACGCCTTGGGTTGCCGGCACGTCGTCATCAAGGGGGGCCATTTGGCCTCTGCCCGCGCCACGGACCTGCTCTATGACGGCCGCTTCTTCAACGTCCTCACGGGCGAGTATATCGAGACACCGCATACACATGGCACCGGCTGCACCTTCGCCTCAGCGGCGGCGGCCCACCTGGCCAGAGAACGCCCGATCCTGGACGCCGTGCAAGCGGCCAAAGCGTACGTCACGGAAGCCATTCGACATGGCCTTGCCATCGGTCACGGGCACGGACCGACGGACCACTTCTATTTCCTGGAGCGGTAGCCCGCGCGAGGCCATGCTAGCACGTTCCTATCCACCCACGGCGTTCCTGTTGACCGGCTTCGGATGGCTGGTCCTGTCATCGATCCTCGGCCTGGCGATTCTCGTAGGGCTCGTCCGCGGCACCCCACTCCCCTCCTGGGTCCGCTTGGTCCATGTGCATGCGGCACTCGTCGGCGGAGTGGCTCAGATGATCCTGGGCGGCTTCCTGGCGTTCATCCCTCCGCTCCTCATGACCGGCCGCGCGCAGCGCGACTCGCACCCCGTCTTGTTCGCCGCCATCAATCTCGCCACCCTCGGCATGATGACAGGCTTCTGGCTCCGCAACCATGCCGTGGTGGGAGCCGCGGGCTTGCTCGTCGTGGGTGCGTTCCTCTGGATCGCGCGCGACGCGTGGACCCAGGCGCGGCGCAGCCTGAACGCCCCGCCGTTGAACCTGTGGTACTACGCCGCCGCCCTCCTCGCTCTCTTCGCGGGGCTCGCGGCGGGAGAAAGCATGGCGCTCGACCTGAAGCCGGAATCGCACGGGTACGTCCGCCTAGCGCATATCCACCTCAATCTGTTGGGCTTCGTCACGCTCGCCATCGTCGGCACCATGCATAACCTGCTGCCCACCGTCTTGAATCAGCCCCTGGCGAGTCCTTCCCTGGGACGATGGGTGTTGTTCGTGATGCCGCTGGGCGTCGCGGGACTCGTGGCCGGGTTCATGTACTCCTCGATTCCAATCCAACTCGCCGCCGGCGGCGCGCTGCTGATCGGCGCAGTCCTCTACGCCCTCAACCTCACGAAGACCTGGCTGGCGTCCTCTCACGCCGGGACGGCCGCGTCGGACCACCTGTTCATCGGCACGTTCTTTTTACTATTCACCATCGTCCTGGGGATGCTGGTAGCTGGGAACAGCCTGACGACGCCTCCTGTGATGCCGTACGGCACACTCCATCTCATCGCCTACACCCACATGGCACTGCTGGGATTCATGATGAACACCATCATGGGAGCCCTGAGCCATCTGATTCCGATTACGCTGGCCGTCCGCCGGGTGCCGAGCAACAAGAAGCGCAGACCGTATCTCGATCGTCTGGAAGGGATCATGAACCGCTGGCGGACGATCCAGATCGCCAGCCTGAGCCTGGGCACCATGGGACTCGGGGGTCTTGCCTCCCTGACGTGGAACGTGCCGCTCTCCTCGCCGTATATCCACCTCACACTCTGGGTCTGTTTTGCGCTGCTGCTGACCGCGCTGGTGTTGTTTTCCGTGAAGCTCGCCTACGTGCTGGCGGCCCGCCCGAAGGAGTAGGCCGACGATGATCGAACAGCCGCTGACCTGGTACGATCGGC
>JBDZVU010000032.1:0-9252 GCA_040255845.1 Nitrospiraceae bacterium
ATCCGGCGCTGCGGCGCGCCGTGACGTCCGGTGACGACAGCGAGGTCGAAGCGACTGACGCAGCGGAGGACGCGGAGAGCGAAGAGTTCGGAGAAGAACCAATCCTCAACGGGGTGGATCTCGACACCGAAGAGGACGAGGAGGAGACCGACCTCGAGTTGCTCGCGTCCGCGTATGAAGATCATCAAGCGGTCAAGGAGCTGCTCGAGCAGCTGCGGACGCTCGATCCGTCCAGCCAGGATTTCCGCGACGTCTTTGCCGAACTGGAAGACGCGGTCATCGGGCATGTGACCGAAGAGGAAGATTCGCTGTTCCCTATCGCAGCGGCCGAACTGGACACGCGGTCGCTGGGCGCCACGATGCAGCGGAGACGGGACGATCTCTCGTCGTCACTGGCCGCGTGAATCACGGCCGGCGGCGATCTCGGTGAGCAAGGCGTTGTCTTTCACGCAGGAGGATGCGCAGCGGGATAGGAACCCGAACGTGCCCCCGTTCGGCCTTCCGTCATGGAGTGACATGAGAGTCGCCCACTCTCGTTTTCTATGGCCATCTTCGCCAGCGGTCCACCGATGAAAGGCAACAGAGGCAGAGGAGGTCACCTCCTCTGCCTCCACTTTTGTGACGCGTCGTGTGACAGGAGACTCTCGTGATCGCCTGGATCGTGTTCGGATTGTTCGTCGGCCTGGCTGCCAAATTGATCATGCCGGGACGGGATCCCGGCGGCGTCATCGTGACCGTGCTCATCGGCATCGCCGGCGGCCTGGTCGGCGGCGTCATCGGGCGGTCGCTCGGGTGGTATCAGGATGATGACCCGGTCGGCTTCTTGATGGCAGTGCTCGGAGCCATGCTGCTGCTGGCCGGCTATCGTCTCCTCTTGCGGCCTTCCTCAGCCTGATCCTCCACGTCGCCTCTTCTTGTTCCTCGCATCACCTCGCTCGTGGACGGCGGTGCGGCCACGCTCCTGCCCGCAACGGCCAGGACACGCGCTTCCGTGCGAACCGGTGTGCAGTGTACGAATTGTCCAATCCTGAGACAATCCTTCCGGTCACCGTGCGCGGCGGGTGCGGCGGGCGGGTCCCGATTTTCGCGCGATCGTGACGCCTGCCGCGTTGTCCGCGCGCCGGACGCGCTGGCCCTGCATTTGCACAACGACACCGCACGATCCGCCGGCGGGCCGCCGCGATGTCCCGGCGCTCCGGCCATCGGTCATGTCACTTCAGATCCGTCATGAGGAGCGCTATGCCACACCATCCTGTGAAAGACACGCGACCTGATACCCTGCGCCAATCACTGATCGAACGGCGACAGGAACTGCAGAAACAGATCGATGCCTTGCTGGCGCAGCATCGAGACATCCACAGCGATTTCCGCGAGAACTCCGTCCTGGACACGGAGGACATGTCGCTGCGCGACGCCACCGGCGCCCAGCAAATCGCACTCCTCGAAGCGCGCACCCGGCAGCGCAACCAGCTCGACGATGCGCTGCGCCGGCTGGACGAAGGCACGTACGGCATCTGCGAGGACTGCGAAGTGCCGATCGCACCCGCCCGGCTTCGCGCCATGCCGTTTGCGCGCCGGTGCGTCAAATGTCAGGAACAGGCGGAATTGTTCGAGCAGGTGCTCCAGCGAGAGGACCGGGAGGAAGCGGCCCCGAGGGGCGGCATCGGCAGCACGCTGCTGTGACGGCTACCGAGATATTGAGGCCGCGTCCGCGGCGTGGGCGCGCAGCGACTGGTCGTTCGAGGCTACGATGCGGGTGTCCGAGGTCTTCCTGTGGGGGCTGCTCGCGACGGGGTTGCTGACGACGCTGTTGCGTGCAGGCCAGGCGCTGCATTTGACGCGCATGGATCCCACGCTCCTGCTCGGCACGATCGTCACCCCGGATCGCGATCGTGCGAAAATCTATGGCTTTATCATTCATTTTCTGAACGGGTGGTGGGTCGCGTTTCTCTATGCCGCGTTCTTCCACGGATTCGGCCTGGCCACGTGGTGGCTCGGCGCGCTGATGGGCGTCGCTCACACGGCCTTCATCCTGGTCACGGTGCTGCCCGTACTCCCCGGCTTTCACCCCCGGATGGCGTCGGATCACTCGGGGCCGCAGCCCACGCGCTTGCTGGAGCCTCCGGGATTTCTCGCGCTGAACTACGGGCATCGTACGCCGCTGGCGCTGCTGGTGGCGCATGTGGCCTACGGCAGCGTGCTCGGCGGATTCTATCATCTATAGGAGCAGCGGTTCCGACGCCTCGTTCCTGACTGCGCTGCGGCAGCCGCCAGCCTGAGCCGCGCATTCAAATGCGCCACGTGGGTCAGAGCCAACGGAAAATTGCCGAGAACCGTCCCGTCGTCGGGGCAAACTTCCTCGGCGTAGAGCCCGAGATCGTTGGCGGCCATCTCGCACCGCTCAAGTTGCGCGTAGGCCTGGTCGACCCGCCCGGCAGTGGCCAGCGCCTCCGCCAACCAGAAGCTGCAGGGCAGGAACGCCGCCTCCCGGAGCCTGGCGTCCTCGTCGGCGCGATACCGATAGACCAGTCCGCGATCGCCCAAGACCCGCTCGATCGTCGTGATGGTCGCCGACATGCGCGGATCCCTCCCCGAGATGAACCCGCCCCAGGAGAAGGTCAGCGCGGCGGCATCCAATCTCGTGCCGTCCAGCACCTGCACGAAGCTGCGCCGCAGCGGTGAGTAGCCACGGCGGAGGACGATCCGCCGGATCACGTCGCGCGCCTGCGTCCAGGCGGTGGTCGAGACCGGCCAGCCCATCCGGCGTACGAGACGCTCCGCCCGCTCGAGCGCGATCCAGCACCACACTTTGGAGTGGACGTAGTGCCGAGGCGCCCCGCGGATCTCCCAAATGCCGTGATCCGGAAGAGGCCACAGCCGGGCCACCGTGTCGGCCATGCGGACGATCCACCGTTGCGTCTCGCGGTCGAACCGGTGGCCGGCGTCCGCATAGGCCGCCAAGCCGTCCAACAGCTCGCCGTAGATATCCAGTTGAAGCTGCGAGGAGGCCGCGTTGCCGACCCGGACTGGGCGCGATCGCCAGTACCCGGTGAGATGGTCCAGCGTCCTCTCTGGCAGAGACGCTTCTCCGTGGACGTCGTACATGACTTGCAGCTTCGGGTAGGTCAAGGTGGTGGCGTGCGTCAGCCACTGCACAAAGGCCACCGCCTCGCGGGAGAGTCCAAGACGAAAGAACGCGCCGGCGGCGAACGAGGCATCGCGGAGCCAGCAGTACCGGTAGTCCCAGTTCAAATCGCCGCCCAGCCGTTCCGGGAGAGACGTCGTGGGTGCGGCGACCATGGCGCCGGAAGGCGCATACGTCAGGAGCTTCAACGTCAGCGCGCTGCGCACCACTTTCGCGCGATCCGGCCCCGTGTACCGGCACTGAGCCGCCCACGCTGCCCAGTACGCCACGGTTTCATCGATGACGCGGTCGGCCAGGGCCAAGCAGGGATAGACCGTCGGCGCTTCCTCATCATAGATGAGCCAAAGAATCAGGGAGTCGCCCTTGCGAAGGCGCACGGTGCCATGAAGGGTCCCGGCGCTGCACGACAGGGGAACCCCGGTGCCTACGATCAGCGTTCCACCGCCCGCCCTCGCGCAGTAGCCGACATGGCGGCGCGGCTCGAACAGGAGTGCCGATCGCCCGTCAGCCGGCCGTACGCGCACGACGACGGTCAAATCGACGGTCCCCTCCAGACAGGTGGCCCGCCTCAACACCTGTCGGAAGGGGACCAGCCGGCGGGATGCGTCCGCATCCGCCACGACGGGCATCACGTCGGTGAGCCGCACGCGCCCGCGGTCCGCCAGAAATTCCGTGACGAGGACCGGCGTATCGCCCTCGTAGGAGCGCCGTGCGGTGAACGGCCCGGCGGGGGACACCGCGCAGTACCCACCACGGTTCCAATCCAGCAGACGGTTGAAGCAGGCCGGGCTGTCGAACCGCGGCCAGCACAGCCAATCGATCGAGCCGTTGCCTGAGATGAGCGCCGCGGTCCGGCAGTCCCCGATCACGGCATAGTCGCGGATGGGAGGATAGGCGGACACGAGTGCCAGACGCTCCACGGAAACCTATTGGACCATCCCGTGGGGGACGCTGCCGCGCAGGTTTCTGGCCTGCCGGTCGGCTTCCTCGGCGGCCGTGCGAAGTTCCTGCGCCAGACGCCGCTTATCCTGTACACGCGGGTCGTCCTCCCCGAGTGTGCGGGCCAGCACATCGGCCTCCACTTCGCGTCGCTCCGCCATTTGAGCCAAGGTATAGGCGTCCTTGCGAAATTCTCGCGCCTGCTCCGCGATCTCTTCTTGCGTCGAGGCAGAGGCGGGCCGCGGGGCATTCGCGGAAGGTTGAGACGCGCAGGCTGCAAGCGCCAGCGCGAGAACCGAACCAGAAAGCGTGCAGAGCGCCCGTTTCTTCACCGTCATACAAAACCTCCTTAGAAACATGTTGCTGGCCAGGCAAGGGAACACGTTGCTGGAAGGCAGGCTCACATGCTCGATTCGAGCCGCGCCTGGAGAATGTGCAGAATGTGCCGCCGGGACAGCACGCCTTTGATGCGCCCGGCCGCCATCACCGGCAGCTGATTGACGTCCTCCTTGCCCATCCGCTCCAGCGCCTGGACGACCGGTGCATCCGGCGACACGGCGGTGACCTGATGCAGGGGTCGCTTGAGCGATCCGATCGTCGTGCGGTCCCACAGCGACCGATCCAGCTGCTTCAAATCCGACGGCGTGATCAGGCCCGTGATCTCACCCTGCTCCTCCACGACGTAGCAGCGTTCGCCCGTCCGCAGCACGTAGTCATCGGCGAACCGCTGCACCGACGTCTCGGCCGGCACCCGGGTGCACTCGTTCGACATGATGTCGCCCACGCGCAGCCCGCGGAGACCGGCGACCATCTCGACCTGCGCATAGCTCGCCGTCGCCGCGTCGAGCAGAAACCAGCCGAGCAGAGCCAGCCACAGGCCGCCGATTCCATCCATCGCCAGGAACTGCCACACGCCGAAGCCGAACAGGCCGAGCGCCACCCCCTGGCCGGCGCGCGCCGACAGGCGCGTCGCCCGGTCCCCGTCGCCGGTGAACCACCACAGCGCCGCCCGCAGGATGCGCCCTCCGTCGAGGGGAAAACCCGGGATGAGGTTGAAGACCGCCAGCATGAAATTCAGCGAGCTCAGGGACACCAGCACGGCGACGGGGGGACTCATGAGCGCCGGCACCGTATGGCGTCCCCACCAGGCCGCCAACGCGGCCGCCCCCCATCCAATCGCCCCGCTCGCGAGGGGTCCCGCGATGCCCATCCAAAATTCGGCTTTCGGACTGGCGGCCTCGCGATCGATGTGCGCCACACCGCCGAGGGCGAACAGCGTGATCGTCCGGACCGGCATGCCGAACCCTTTGGCCACCAACGCGTGCGCCAACTCGTGCACCACAATGGAGCCGAAAAACAGCAGCGTGATGACGATGGCGGCGGACCAGGCCACCGTGGGCTGCCACGACGGATTGGTCTCGTAGAAATATCCGATAAACGACACGATCAGCAGGACGGCGATCAGGATCCAGCTGTAGTGAATGCCGATCACGATGCCGGCGATGCGGCCGAGGATCACGGACGGTTGCATGTTACAGCCTGTCGGGGAGGCCGGTCTCCGGCGCGGCGACGCGCCGTCATTGATTCACCGCTCGTTTCATGGCCGGGCGAGGCTCGGCGGTGCGTTCGGCCCGATCCAGCCCCGCGTCAATGCTCCGCCCTCCGGCTCCGTACGCGGCGACGTACATCAGCCCGCCCATGATGGAGAGGTTTTTCAGAAAGTGAATCATCTGGTTGGGATCGCCGAACTGCGTATGAAAGATGAGCGTGGTCGGGATCATGAACAGGATCAGCATCCAGGCGCCGATGCGCGCGCGATACCCGAGCAGCAACGACAGCGCTCCGCCGACTTCAAGAATGATCGCCGCCACATAGAACAGCGGCGTGAACCAGGTCATCCCCATGGCGACCATGTACTGCTGGGTGCCGGACGGATCGGCGATCTTGTTCAGGCCCGACATGAGAAACATGGCGGCCAACAGAATGCGCCCGATGAGACTCAACCACGAGCCGTAGGGATTCATAGATGACTCCTTGCTAGGCATTCGATAGTCCGGGGCGAGAAACCGCGTCCCAGGCGCAGGCCATCACATGGCTCAGCACGTGGGCCAGCGCGCAACTGCCCCACGCCCCCCCTGCCGCCGTCTGCCGGCGGCCTGCCGAGTGCCCGGACGGCGACCGCGGCGCCAGCGGTCGATGCCGCGGCCCCGAGCACCGGATCAAACGCTCTGTCTCCCGCCCGTGCCGGCCGCAGGACGACTGCATGGAGGGCCCACGGACTTGGCGCGGTCCGCGACCCCACGGCGTTCGGCCTCCGGGCGACGAAAGAATCGGGATTTCCACAAGGATGCGAGCATGCCGCCGGCCAGGCCGAAGATCGACACGGCGACGAGGGTGCGGCGCCGGCTGCTGGGGCGCCTCGAGGCCTCGCGGCGCTGCCCCGGGCCGCAGTCGCCGCTGGCCATCGAGGCCAACTCCACCGACCGCCGCACCGACTCGTTGCACAGCCCTTCACTGTTCCACGGCATGATCCAGTTGGACAGGGCGCCTTCACGCGGCATGCGCTTCTCCCCTCCCGTAGCAGCGCGGCTCCTCCCGCCCTTCCGCGGCGGCTTCGTTGAATTCCACCGCCTGTTCTTGCCGCAGCACATGGGTCATCCGCCTGGTATCGGCATGGCTCAGCTCTCCCCGCGGCGGATGCCGTGCGTCCTCGTATTCTCCACGCTCGATATGCACGAGGTACTGCGACCAGGACAGCAGCGTGCCTTGGCAAACCCGGCGGTCGGCCGGCAGCGCCAGCATGTCCTGCTCCATGCGGCGAAGCATCTCCCGCATGAACCAGTCGGGCACCCGGAGCCGGTGCTCGGGATAAATGAATCCGAAGAGCACCACGTGGCTGAACAGGACCCGCCAGTGCCGGTTGAACCGTGTCAGCAGCCGCGCCCAATCGAGCGACCGCACCTGCGCACGAAGCAGGTGCGCGATGTCGGCGCCGTCGTAGCGATTCCGCTCCATGACGAAGGCTTTCGACCAGATCATCTCCTCCACCGGCGTCAGGCGCACCTCCTGGCCGAGGACGACCGCGGAGGGGGCGTGGGCAAGCCAGCCGTCGTCCACGGTGCAGAGGCCGTTGCCGGAGCTGAAGATCACGTCGATGCTCGCGTCGCCCTTCCAGGCCTTGCCGAGCCAATGCGGAAAGCGCAGCTCCGTCTGGTATCCGGCCCGTGAGAGCGCTGCGAGCACGTCGACGGCGTCCGAGGGGCGCACGAAAATATCCAGATCCTTGGTCGGACGGACGATGCCCGTGTAGCTTTCGAATGCGAAGGCTCCGCCGACCAGGGTCGGCACTCCGGAGTCGCGGAGCACCGTGAGCGCGTCCCGATAGACGGCGTGTGCGGGATCCTGAGGGGCGCCAACCGACTGCACGTCTCGACCTCCTTCTGCTGCCCCCCTACGCGCTCGCCGCGTCTTGCGGGGCCGCGACCTCCAGAAAGCGAATCGGGCGGCGATCGGGAAAGGCATGGCGGAGCAGCGGGAGCGCCACGTTGTAGACCGGGATGCCGGCTCTCGTCTTTCCCTCCAGCCGGCCATGGTGGGCGTGACCATGGCACACCATCGCGGCCCCGTACCGGTTCACCGGCTCTTCCAGACGGCTGGATCCCAAAAACGGAATAATTTCAGCCGGCTCTCCCATGACGGTCTCGGCGATGGGAGAGTAGTGCGTCACCACGACGCGCGACGTCGTTCTCAGCTTGGCCAGAGCCGATTCCAGCTTGAGCGTCTCTTCCACAGATTCGCGCACGAACTGCTTCAGCACGGCCTCGCCCCAGGGCTGCAGCGCCCGCTCCCCGAATCCTCCGCAGAAGCCTTTGATGCCGGCAAACCCCACGCCCTTGATTTCGACCGCCGTGCCGTCCAGCACGGTGACGCCGCTGGCCGTGAGGATCGACGTCAATTCCGCTTGCTGGCCCGACTCGAATTCGTGATTGCCGAGCACTGCGAGCACGGGGATCTTCCGCACCTCGTTCAATTGCTGGGCCAGCTGACGCGCTTCGTCCGGCTTGCCGTAGTCCGTCAAGTCTCCGCACAGCAGCAGGACGTCCGCCTCCCGGTCCAGGTTCTTGAACAGCACGGCCAGATCTTCGGCGGTGGTGCGCGGACAATGGAGATCGCCCACGGCCGCGATCCGCATCGTTCCGTTGCGCATCTGATCGTGCGTATCCATGTCCATCACAGAGCCGGCACGCCGACGCGCAAGGCGTGATCGGCGAGATTCCGCTCGAACAGATCCTGGTTGATCGCTTGCGCGGCCGTGGCGCCTTGTCCGGCGGCGATGATCATCTGACAGTTTGCCGGCGTGACGCACCCCGCCGCATAGAGCCCTTGCACGGTGGTCCGCATTTCTCCATCCACCATCAACTGACCCTGCTCGTCCTCCGCGGCACCGAGATCCTGCGCCAGCGCGGTATGAAAGACGTCTCCCCTGGTCGCGAACAGCGCTTCGACCGGCCGTTCGCTCCCGTCCGTGAACGCAAGCCGCCGCGCCGCGCCACCCTGATGATCCACGCCCGAGATAGGGGCACGCAGCACCTCCACCCCGTACTCCGCCAGGCGCTCCGCCCACAGGCTCGACCACCGTGGCGGCTCTCCATGAGTGGCGATACAAACGCACGGAGTGAATGCGAGCAGCGCGAGGGCGTACCGCGCGGCATCCTCACGTGACCCGACGACCGCGACGCGCCGACCCTGTACCCGGTAGCCGTCGCAGTCCTTGCAGAAAAAGACGCTCCTGCCGAGGCAGTCGCGGGCGCCTGCGATCTCCGGCAGGACATGCGTCAGCCCCGTGGCCAGCAGAACGCGCCGGGCCCGGTACTCGCACTCCCCACCCACGAGATGGAACGTGCCATCGATGTCCCGGCGAAGCCGCCGCACTTCGTCGTGGACCAGCACGGCGCCGAACTGCAGGGCTTGCCGGCGGCTCCGGTCCAGCAACGCCGACCCGCTGATCCCCTCCGGAAATCCCAGGTAGTTTTCCACCATCTCTTCCCACTTGGCCATGGAATGGCCGTGGTCCAAGATGAGCGTCCGGCGCCGGCTTCGCGCCAGATAAACGGCCGCAGACAAGCCGGCGATGCCGCCGCCAACGATCGCCGCTTCCCACAGCGTTG
>JBDZVU010000032.1:9352-31738 GCA_040255845.1 Nitrospiraceae bacterium
TCGCGCCGGACCTGCAGATAGTTGTTCACCCGCTGGACGCCGCCCACCTGGCGCGCCAACCGCTCGGCGCGCGCCCGGTCCTCGACGGTGGGGACACTCCCGCTCAGCGTGACGACACCCCCTGTGCTCTCCACGTCGACGCGTGCGAAATTCGCCGAGCGATCGGCGGTGAGCTTGGACTGGACCGCTGACGACACGGCGGCATCCCTGATCGCCTGCGAGCCGGCCGCTTCGTCGGCGGCGGGATGACAGCCCGCGGCACAGAGCAACACGGCCGCGGCGGCGTTCCACATCCCCAGCTTCATGTGTCCTGTCAGCCTCGCTTGCTCGCCTCTCTTGCCGTATTCATCCCTTCGCGCACCGCTTCCTTGCCCTGTTGCGCATATTCACGGGCTGAGCGGCTGACGTCCTGCACGGTTTCCTGCCCTTTCTCGTAATATTCTCGTCCGCGCTCCACCGCCTGGTCCCACGCCGCCCTGCCTCGCTCCATCGCTTCCTCCTTGGCCCGCGATGCATAGTTCCGCAGCATGCCGCGCAGTTCGGATCCGGTTTGCGGCGCGAACAGCAGCGCCACGCCGGCCCCGATGAGGGCGCCGGCCATGAACGCCGACCATCCCATGGATTCCTCGTAGTACTCGTACTCCCCGTTACGCATCACAGAACCTCCTTGTAGGTGTGCATCACCGCACCGGGGTGCAACAGTGCAAGGGGTGGACCGAGATGGAAATGCGTCAGGACCGCGAATGATCAAGTAAAAAGGGAGGATCATCCCGGCCGCTCAACGCCCGTCAGACACGGTGTCCGGTGGGGCGGACAACCTGTCCGGCGGCGCGGGCGCACACCCGCGGCCTCCAGCGTCGCCAAGAATTTACAACGTTTTTACGGCCTCTTTTGACCCGGCCGTTGAACCGCGGCCGGCGTCTCATTACGATGCCGCGGGCCGAGACAAGGGACCGCCCCTTCGACCTCACCCGCAGCGATGCCGCAACACGAGCCATCACTAACCGAGCTGTTCCGCCGTCTGTGGCCGATCATCCAGCCGTTTCGCTGGAAGCTGCTGTGGGTATGGGCGATGGCGATGCTGTCCATCCCCTTGACCATGTTGACGCCGCTGCCGTTGACCATCGCGGTGGACAGCATCGTCGGATCGCGCCCCCTGCCGGCGTTCCTGGAGGGCGCCGGGGTGGGGACCGGATCCGACCCCGCGACGCTCCTGCCGCTGGTGCTGGCCGCCTTCGTTCTCATCGCCCTTGCAACTCATCTGCAGGGGCTGGCCCTGTGGCGGCTTTCCTCCCATACCGGCGAGCGGCTCATTCTCTCGTTTCGCGCACGGCTCTTCGAGCATCTCCAGCACCTCTGCGTCTCGTACCACGATCAGCATGGCCCGATGGACTCGGTGTACCGTCTGCAGCACGATGCGGCGTCGGTGAAGCAGATTCCGATCGATGCCGTGATTCCCTTGACGCGGGCCGTGACGATGCTGTTGGCGCTGGCGGTGCCGATGCTCGTGATCGATTGGCAGTTTGCCTTGGTAGCCCTTGGAATGCTGCCGATCCTCTTCCTGCTCACGCGCCGGTGCGGGCGGCGCTTGCGGGCCACCTGGTCGGTGGTGAAGGTCACCGAAAGCGCCACGATCGCCTGCGCGCAGGAGGTGCTGGCCGCGACCCGCGTCGTGCAGGCCTTCGGACGCGAGGAGCACGAGCATCGCCGCTTCCTGGCGCACGCGACCGAGTGGGTGCACACCCACAACTCGCTGGCGTCAGTGGCCAGCGGCTTCGATTTTCTGTTCGGGATGGCGGTGGCAACCGGGACGGCCATCGCGCTGGGAGTCGGCCTCGCCCACGTGAAGTCGGGCCTGGTGTCCATGGGCGACTTTCTGCTGTTGATGGCTTACATGGCGCAACTGGCCGGACCGCTCGACATGGCCACCAAGAAAATGGCCGAACTGCAATCGTGTCTGGTCGGGTTCCGGCGCGCCCTGAGTATCCTCGAGATCCCGCCGAAGATCGTCGACCACCCCGGCGCGCGGCCGCTTCGGCGGGCCCGCGGAAGCGTCGCTTTCAAGAACGTCTCCTTTGCGTACCCCGGCTGTCCACCGATCCTCCGGCGCGTGTCCTTCGCCATTCCACCCGGATCGACGGTCGGCATCATCGGCTCGAGCGGTGCCGGCAAGTCCACCTTGATCAACATCCTCACGCGCTTTCTGGATCCGACGGACGGCTCGGTCCTGCTGGACGGAGTCGATCTACGGGACTACCGGTTGGCGGATCTGCGGCGTCAGTTCGCGATCGTGCCCCAGGATCCGGTGCTGTTTGCGACCACGATCGCGGCGAACATCCGGTACGGCAATCCGGACGCGACGGACGAGGAAGTCGAGCGCGCCGCCCGGGCCGCGCATGCGCACCAGTTCATCGTTCAGCGGGCGCAGGGCTACGAGCACCCGCTCGGGGAGCGGGGCGCAGGCTTGTCCGGTGGCGAACGGCAACGGGTGGCCCTGGCCCGGGCTTTCCTCCGAGACGCCCCGATCGTGATCCTCGATGAACCGACCAGCGCGCTGGATCCGCGAACGGAGGCCGAGTTGATGGAGGTCTTGGGCGACCTCGCCCGCGGCCGCACGACGTTTTTGATCACCCACAGGCCGAGCACCCTCAAGCACTGCGATATTCAGCTGATCTTGAAAGACGGGCGTGTCACCCTGCACGGCCTCGATCTTGACCACCTCTCCGCTTCCGACCGTCCCGCACCTGTCACGGTATAGGGGACGCCGGCATTCCGGAGGCGTCCACTCCTCGTCATCGCTTCGCCAGGGAGTACAGACGCGTGGCGGCCCGGAACAGGAAAGTACCGGGCTGGATCATCGCGCGCAGCCGTTGGACTCCTTCCTGCTCGAAATGATGCAGCACGTACGCCGCCGGCGCCCGGCGGCGGTATTGCTCGAAGTACTCACGCAGGGCCTCCGGCGTCCGCACGCGTCCGTTGTCGGCGTAGCGCACGACCCAGGGGGTGAAATGGGGGTACAGGACGTTGGGGGCAAGCGCGGTCCCCCAGTTCCCGTGCAGGGTAAGCCGGAGAAAATTGCTGATGAGCACGTCATCGAAGACTTCCATACGAACGGCCTCGACGAGGGACCGCCGCGGCGCCTCGAACGTCATGCTCCGCCCCGTGCCAGCTCCGACGTCGATGGTATGCTCACGACCCCCGACCCGAAACCGGATGGCGTCGATCTTGTCCGCCAGGAACCGAATGCCCTGAAAATACTCCGTCAGCAGCTTCACGTCCTCGGCGTCGAGCATCTCGTTCCAGTCGTCGCCGAAGTCCGCCGGCGGTCGCGGCGTGATCTCCCGGCGCTTGGGCCTGATCGGCTCCCACTCCTCGCGCGCGGCATCCCACTGCCCGTGCGCCGGCAGCAGTTCCGTGCCTCGCGAAAGCCGAAGCCGCTCGAAGGCGTCGAGCGGCGTGACATACTCGCGGGCCCAGAGGCTGTCGGTCCGCTGATACGCGTGAAAAATGGAAAAGGGCACCAGGTAGGTCGGGCGGAAGTACCGGGTCCAAAATCGCACCTTGTCTTCCAGATACTCGTCCCACTGCGCCCGCGCGACCGGACTGGCCGTCGGCGGCGCATGCAGCAAACGGGTCCCGTCCTCGCGGAAGATGTTGATCATGTCCACGTCGCCGTACCCGAACAATTTCAGCAGAAAGGACACGCGGTAGTCCTTGATCACGCTGCGGACGAACCGCCCCCACCCCCGCTCGACTGCGTCGTTCAGGTTGACGATGAGGTGGCCGGCCACGTCGATCAGAAGGACGGCGTCCTGATGGTAATCGCTCACGCACATGACCCGAACCTGGGGCGAGAGCCCCACCCACTGACGATCGGGGAGCACCCGCACGTCGAATCCCAGCGCGCGCAAGTCCCGGCACATCCGCCCTCCGACATGATCCGGCAACAAGACCCGTTTGCCGGCCAGCTTGTCGAGCGATTCCATGTGCACATGGTCCGGATGGCCGTGGGACAGCCACATGAACTCCGCGGCCATGATGTGATCGAGCTGCTGCTGGGGAATTTCGAAGGGCGCCGTCCAGCTCCCGAAGTAGGGCTCGCCGGCGATCCACGGATCCGTCGTGAGGATCGGCCGTCCCTGCTCGATGACCGTGACCGTCGCGTTGCCGATGGTTTCAAAGCCCGTGGTCATGGAATGTCCTTTCTGGCCTCCGAACGATGTCCCTCATCTCTAGCCAGCGCTAGAAGGGCGCATAGCTGGGGAACACTCCAGTTGAAGGCGAGAAAGACCCTGTAGACGGGATCCGGTTATTCAGGTGGGGTCGGTGGGGTCGGTGCGTTCCTCCTGTTCGCGGCCTGTGCCGGAGTCGGCCAGCTGCCGTTCCGCTTCCAGCCAGTGTTCGACGTCATGTCCGTGCTGGTACCCGCTTTCGACATAAAGAAGGTACGCACGCTCTCGAATCCTCCTGAGCCGATCCTCGGAGGACGACGCCGCCTTCGTGTCGGACGGCGGCTCGGGGGCCGGGGTTAGAGAGGGAGGCTGGGTGCGGGCCAGCCGCGATCCTTTCCGCGATCCGGCCCGCGCCGTGGAGGTAGTTTTCTTTTTGCGGGGTCCCTCGGTCATGTGCCGCTATTGTGACCCTTCCTCTGGCCGGCCGGCGATCTGTGCACGCTCTTCGCTGGACAGCTGTTTAATGGTCGTCGCCGTGCCCATGTCGGACGCTTCGATCCTCACATGATCGCCGGCCTTAAACTCGCAGCCGGACGACCCGCCGACCACGAAGCCTGATCCGCGCGCCACGTCCTGGTTGGCCTGTTGATCCGTAGAACCTACCACGTCCTTCAGCTGGGAGGGATCCTTGCTGGGCGCGCCCATCTGATGCTCCGCCTGCTGCTGGTTCGGATCGTTCAGCGCCTGCCGCTGATCTTGCTCACCCGACGCGCCTTGACGCTTCATCTGCTGCTCGGCGGCTGGCGAGGGCGGAATTTCGGATTTCTCCTTCCCGCCGGTCTGGCCGCTCGACATCTTCGTGCCTTGCTCGCCGGCGCAGACCTTATTCGTGTCCTTCGTCATCTTCAGGCGCATGAACTGTCCGCGGTCGCCCTCGACCGCCACTTCATCCCCTTGGATCGAGGCAATGCGGCCGATGATGATTTCCGGTCCGCCCAAGATCACGCCTGACGATCCCGATCCTGGCACTCCCAGCCCTTGCTGACTCTGCTGCTGCGAAGCCTCGCCCTGCCCGACACCGCCCTTCTTCTGCCCTTGGTCCGCCGATGCGCCGGTCACGCCCCAGACACCGGCCACGGCCAGCGTGACCACCGTCCGCAGAATGTGTTGCTTCTTGGTCATTGCAGCCTCCTTCAAAGTTGTCATCCACCCTGATGAGTTCGCAAAACTCGGACCGGAGGTCTGCAGGCGGCAACTGTTGAATGGCGCTGGAATTGGCGCGCCGGTTGCGAACGCTTCCCTGTGTGCTGCGCGCCGTGTCGTGCAAGCTGTCTTGTGCAGAACAAAACGTCCGCACGTTGGACTTTTCACGCGATTCGTGAGATTTTATCTCCGATACAAAAACGGGTCGCCGCTAGGACTTTCCGCCCCGAATCCCGGTAACGCCCCTAGTCGATAGGTTGTTCGCCAATGATAAGGAGTAGTATTCTTGCCCATGGGCCGTCGTCCACGGAACAACGCATGATCAAACAATTGTTCGGCCTTTTGTGCCTTGCAGGCGTGGCGGCGTTGTGCCCCGCGCCGGCCGTGTGTGCTGACATGCTTCCCGCCACGTACACGCTCCCCGATGTGATCGCGTTGAGCTTGACGCGACACCCCTCCGTCGCCTTCGCCGAGGGCCAAGTCGACCAGCGGGTCGGACAGCGTATCGCGGCGGGCGCCTATCCCAATCCCCTCATTACGGGGAACGGCGGCTACGGCATGCTGCGGGACGCGGGCAACAAGCAACTGCTTGCTGAAGCCCAGGCGACTCTCAACATCGCCGAATACAATGTCAACATCGGGCAGCCTTTCGAATGGCCGGCCAAGCGATCGGCACGGAAGAACGCGGCCGATGCGGCCCTGGCAGGCACCTCCTACGGGTTGCTGGAAACCCGCTTGAATCTCACGACCGACGTGAAGGTCGCCTTCTACGATCTGCTCCTGGCCCTTCGCGATCTCGATCTCGCCAAGCAAAACGTCGCCATCGTGGAGGACGTGCGCCGCATCGTCGCCGTGCGGGTCCGGCTCGGCGAAGCGCCTCAGTTTGAACTGATCAAGGCGGACGTCGAGGTCTTGAAGGCCAACCAGGCCGTCACGCGGGCAGAGAATACGGTCCGCGTCAACAAAGTCATTCTCGACACCTTGACCGGCGGGGCGCTGGGAACGGTCTACGAGGTGCGAGGCGATTTTTCGGTCTATCCCGCCGGCATGAGCGCCGACGAATTGATCAAGCGCGCCCTCAACGAGCATCCGGCCGTACTGCGGCTCCAAAAGTTCGTGGAACAAGCCGACCGCAGCATCGAGTTCCAGCGCCAAAATCGCGTGCCGAACGTGACGGTCACCGGCAGCTACTTTCGTGAAATCGGGCGCGAAGCGTACGTGGGCGGGCTGACCGTTCCCACTCCCATCTGGTATCAGCAACAGGGAGAGATCGCCGCCTCGCTTGGGGCCAAGCGGACCCAGGAAGCCGAACTCCTGCGCACGCGCAATGAGCTGTTCCGGCAGGTGAACCAGTATTATCAAGAGGTCCAAACGTCCCAAAAATTGATCGAGGTCCTGGAAAAGGGCCTGCTCAAGCAGGCGGAAGAAGCACTCCGCATCGCCAAGTTCAGCTTTCAGCAAGGCGCGGCCAGCCTTCTCGAAGTCCTGGACGCCCAGCGCGTCCAGCGCCAAATCCTCTTTGACTATGCCGAAGCCCGCTACCAGCTTTCCGTCGCGCTGTCCCGCTTAGAGCGCGCCGTGGGAGGCGTGCTCTAACTGTGCCATGTCCATACTGCCCATGCTGACGCCTTCGATACGCCCGTTCATGGCCGCGGCCAGGATTGTCGCTCTGATGGCCGTGCTGGCCCTCCCCGCGCTGCTGGCCGGATGCAACAACGGCACGGCCGGCGAAGCCTCCGAGAAGAAACCGCCGCAGTCGACTAGCGCCCACGGCATCGTGCGGTTGACGGCGGAGGAGATCAAGACGGGCGGCATCGTCGTGAAACCCGTCCAGCGCGGGGACTTCACCACGCATCGCGACTTCCCCGCCACCGTGGTCCCCGACCATCACGCCACCGCCGACATTACGGCTCTGGTGCGGGGCCGCGTCGTGGACGTGTATGCGGATCTGGGCCAGCAGGTAAAAACGGGCGACCTGCTCGCCATTCTCTACAGTAGCGAACTCGGCATGGCGCAATCCGCCTACTTGAAAGCGCTGGCCAAGCTGTATGTCGCCGAACGGTCGTATGAACGCGCCCAAATGCTGCTGAAGGAAAAGGTGATCGGTCTGGCCGAGGCGCAGCGGCGCCAAGGCGACATGCTGAGTCTCCGGGCGGAGACCCGCGAAGCACAGGACCGGCTCCGGCTTCTGGGCATGAGCGAAGAACAAATCCGGAAGCTCGACAAGGAGCAGAAGATCCACTCCTATGTGCCCATCACCGCTCCCTTCGACGGCCGGGTCATCGCGCGCAACCTCACCAAGGGCGAGGTGGTCGAAGTCACCGAGAAGCTGTTTACCGTGGCGGATCTGTCCGAAGTCTGGGTGCTCGCCAATATCCCCGAGAAAGATATTCCCTTCATCCGGCCGGAACTGGCCGGTCCTGATACCACGGCCGTCGAGCAGCAGGTTGAGGTGCTGCTGACCGCGTATCCCGGGGAAGTCTTCAAGGGGAAGGTCACGTACGTCGGAGACGTGCTCGAAGTGGCAACGCGGACGATGAATCTCCGGTTGGAGCTGCCCAATCCGGACCGCAAGCTCAAGCCGCATATGTATGCCACGATCCGGGTGCACTCCCTCCCCGTTCGAAACGCCCTCATGGTCCCGGAGCATGCCGTGCAGCGCGACCGCGACCGGCGATTCGTCTTCATCCAGCGCGACGAAAACACGTTCGAGGCGCGGGACGTGCTCATCGGGGAGAGCAACGGCGAGCACGTGAGGATCCTGGACGGTCTGCGAGAGGGCGAACTGCTGGTCGTGAAAGGCGCCTTTATCTTGAAGTCTGAGCTCTTCGGTGACGAAATCTGACGGCGCCCCCCGCCGCCCTCGGCGCGCGCCTCGCCATCCATGTCTGCCTTCCTTGAACTAGCCCTTCGCCAGCGGGTCCTGGTGATCGCCTTGGTCGCCCTCATGGCGGCGGGAGGCGTCTATGCGTTCAGAACCATCGCCATCGACGCGTTCCCCGACGTGACGACCGTCCTCGTCCAGGTCGTCACCGAAGCCCCGGGGCTGTCGCCCGCGGAGGTGGAGCGCTTCGTGACCTTTCCGCTCGAGCTGCAGCTGACCGGCGCTCCCGGACTAACCGACATCCGCTCCCTGTCGAAAGTCGGTCTGTCCATGATTACCGTCGTCTTCCGCGACGACGTGGACATTTACCTGGCCCGCCAGGTCGTCCTGGAGCGGATCCTCGAAGCTCAAGGCAGTCTCCCGCCCGGGGCGGTGTCGCAGATCGTCCCCAATTCTCCTGCCTTGGGAGAAGTGTTCCAGTTTTATCTCGAAGGACCGCATGACGACGATCCCGACTATGTCATGACGGAGGCGGAGCTGATGGAGCGGCGCACCGTGGAGGACTGGATCGTGCGGCCGCTCCTCAAGGGCCAGCCCGATGTGGTCGACGTGAACTCAATGGGCGGATTCGTCAAGCAGTACCAGGTGATGGTCGATCCCGGATTGCTGCGGAAGTACGATCTGACCCTGCACGAGGTCTTCGCCGCGGTGGCAAGCAACAACGCGAATGCCGGCGGGAATATTCTGGAAAAAGGCCCGGAAAAATTCATCGTGCGCGGCGTCGGCCTCATCAAGACCTTACAGGACATCGAGAACATCGTGGTGAAGGAATCCCGCGGCACGCCCGTGTACGTCCGGGACGTCGCCGAAGTGCAGATCGGTCATGCGGTGCGGCACGGCGCCGCGGTGCTGAACGGCAAGCGCGAGGTGGTGGCCGGCATCGTGCTCATGCTGCGAGGCGGCAACGCGCGGGAGGTCGTGCAGAACGTCAAGGACAAGATCGATGAGATCCACGCCAAGAAGCTGCTTCCCAACGGCCTGCGGATCGTCCCGTTCTACGACCGCATCGAGCTGATCACGGCGGCCCTCAACACGGTGTACAAGGCGCTGCTCGAGGGCATCGTCCTCGTCATCGTCGTCCTGTTCCTGTTCCTCGGCAACGTCCGCAGCGCGCTCGTCGTCACCGCGACGCTGATCGTCGCGCCGCTCGCGACGTTCATCATCATGGGAGAGGTGGGTCTGACGGCGAATCTCATGTCGCTCGGCGGGCTCGTCATCGCCATCGGCATGATGGTCGACGGCTCCGTCGTGGTGGTGGAGAACGTCTATCGCCACCTCGCCGAACATCCGGTGTCGGCGTCCGAACGCCCCGCCGTCGTGCTGGCGGCCACCAAGGAAGTCGCCCAGCCGGTGATTTTTGGGATCCTGATCATCATCTTGGTCTTTCTGCCGATCCTCACCCTGGAAGGCATGGAAGGGAAGATGTTCAAGCCGCTGGCCTACACCATCATGATCGCCCTGCTCATTTCGCTCGGCCTGTCCCTGACGCTCTCCCCGGCCCTGTGCTCGCTGGTCTTGAAAGAGGCTCACGAGGAAGATACCTGGATTTTGCGCCGGGCGAAGCGCGTGTACACACCGGCATTACATTGGGCGCTGGGACATCGCCGGATGGTCCTTTCGGGCGCGCTCGTGCTTCTCCTGCTCAGCCTGGCGCTGTTCCCGTTCCTGGGAGGCGAGTTCATTCCCATCTTGAACGAGGCGGCCATTACGCCCCAAATGATCCGCCTGCCGAGCATCTCGCTGGAGAAATCCATCGAGATCGAGAAGGAGATGCAGCGGGCGGTGCTCGAGTTCCCGGAGGTCCGGATGGTGGTCTCCAAGATCGGCCGCTCCGAGCTCGGGAACGACCCGCAGGAGCCCAACGCCAGCGATCCCGTGGTCACGTTGAAACCGATGGACCAGTGGGTCACCGCCAAGACCAAGGCCGAGTTGGACGATGCCGTCCGGCGGCGCATCGAGCAGGTGCCGGGGGCCAACTTCCTGATGAGCCAGCCCATCCAACAACGGGTCGACGAACTGCTGTCCGGGGTGCGCTCGGAGGCCACGGTCAAGGTGATCGGCGAGGATCTGGAAACCCTCCGGAAGATCGCCGATCACGTGCAGGCCATCATGACGAGCGTCCGTGGCGTGCGGGACGTGCGGGTGGAGCAGCTGTTCGGGCAGGCGTATCTGACAATCAACATCGATCGGAGCAAGATCGCTCGCCACGGCATCAATGTCGCTCACATCCGGGAGATCATCACGACCGCGATCGGCTCCGGCACCGCGACCCGAGTGTATGAGGGCCAGAAGCGCTTCGATCTGATCCTGCGTTACCCCGAGTCCTTCCGAAACAGCGTCGAGACGATCAGCCATATCCTGCTGACGACGGCGACCGGCGCGCTGATCCCGCTCGGAGACCTAGCCAAGATCGAGCTGCAAGAGGGCCCGGCCCTCATCAGCCGCGAGGGCCTGCAGCGCCGCATCTACGTCGGCTTCAACACGATGGGGCGGGACATCGAGAGCATCGTGAACGAAGCCCAGGAGCGGATCGCCCGCGAAGTGGAGATGCCCCAGGGCTACCACTTAGTGTGGGGCGGGTCATTCGAAAATATGCAGCGCGCGATGGCCCGGCTGAAAATCATTCTGCCCATCACCATCGGCCTGATCTTCATGCTGCTCTACGCCTCGTTTAATTCCGCGCGGCATGCGGCCCTGATCATCCTGAACCTGCCGTTCGCCTTGATCGGCGGCATCGTCGCTCTTTGGGCCACGGGGGAGTACTTGAGCGTGCCGGCGTCCGTGGGCTTCATCAACCTCTTCGGCATCGCGGTCCTCAACGGCATCGTGCTCGTCTCGTACATCAATCAGCTGCGCGCCGAGGGGGAATCCGACGAAACGGCGGTCGTGCGCGGCTGCCTCCTGCGCCTGCGGCCGGTGTTGATGACGGCCTTGGTCGGCATGCTGGGGCTGATCCCGCTGGCCCTGTCCCACGGCATTGGGT
This sequence comes from Nitrospiraceae bacterium, assembly GCA_040255845.1. Classification (GTDB taxonomy): domain Bacteria; phylum Nitrospirota; class Nitrospiria; order Nitrospirales; family Nitrospiraceae; genus Nitrospira_D. Next base: position 20,595 of record JBDZVU010000032.1, read on the forward strand.
CCGAAGTACAACGCCCCCTCGCCGTCGTCGTCATCGGAGGCCTCGTCAGCTCCACAATCCTCACGCTCATCGTGCTGCCGACGCTGTACGGGTTCTTCGCCGGCGTCCGCCCCGCTCCACCGCCTCCCAAGGATCAGCATCGCGCCGCACGCGAACCGGACGTCCTCGTCGGCTCCCGCCCACTGTAATCGTCCGACGCCCGACCGCCGTCCACAAGGACAGAACGTCTCCTTCGAGCCGATGACCAGGACAACTTGTCCCTGATCCGTTTCCGACCCTGTGAAATCCCCAAGGAATTTGCCCTCCCCAAGCGGCCCGCCTCTTGCTCAGGGGTTCGACCGCCTGCATCAGCCCACCGAGAGCCTGCGGGCGGCGGCTCTTCGCAGGCGCCGGAATACGACAACCGAGGATCGGAGGCCTGGGTCCAGAGGGTGCTGCGGCATCGGTCTGCGGTGGCAACACAATCATGCTCAGGAGAGGCAGAAGATGACGCGTGTCGATCTGCGCCGGGTGTGTCTCGGAATGCTCGCCGGGATGCTGTTGGGGATCCAAGCGCAATGCAGCGGAGGTGACGGAGGCGGATCGTCGGGCGATGGTTCGTCCGGTACCCCTCCGGCGACGGCCTCGAATGCCATCGCGACGGAAAATACGTTGGCCGGCACCAACGCGTGGCTGATCAGCAATCCGGAGCAGAACGGTGAGATTGCGGCCTATCCGGACCGGGAGAGCTACGCCGCCGGAGCCAACGTGCATATTGCGGTCACCGCGAATCCGGCAGGCACCTTCCGATGGCAAGTCATCCGGATGGGATACTATGGCGGCATGGGCGGACGATTGTACGCCGAAGGCGGGCCCGTCGCCGCTCCACGGCAGCCCGACCTCAGCTTCGATCCGGCGACCGGACTGATGGTCGCCAACTGGACGCCCACGTTCACCATATCGACGAAGCACAGCGACGGCAGGCCGTGGCTCACGGGGGTCTATATCGTGGTCCTCACGAAGGCGGACGGCTGGCAGACCGGCACGCTGTTCATTCTGCGTGACGACTCGCGCGACGCCGAGGTCGGCGTGCAATTGCCGACCGCGACGTACCAAGCCTATAACGACTACGGCGGGGAGAGCTTGTACTCCTCCACGCACGGGCTCTCCGGCGGGAAGGCCCGCAAGGTCTCGCTTGATCGGCCCATCGGCCGCCAATGGGGCTATGGGACCGGAACGTTTCTGAACCAAGAGCACGCGATGGTGCAATGGCTCGAACAGCACGGCTACGACGTCGAATATCAGGCGAGCAGTGACACCGGCGGACAGAACGGCCGCATCGGCGCTCACCGGCTCTTCATGATCGTCGGACACGAGGAATACGCCACGATGGCCGAGTTCGACCGGCTCGAGAATGCGGTCGCGAACGGAACGAACCTGGCGTTCTTTACCGGGAACACGCTCTATTGGCAGATCCGCTATGAAAACAACGATCGGGTCATCGTCTGCTACAAGGACCGCGTAGACGAAGATCCCTTCCTCAACTCGAATCCCCGGCTGGTGAGCACCAGGTTCAGAGACCCACCCGTGAACCGCCCTGAAAATCAACTGGTCGGCACCATGTCGGACGGCAGCCACATCGAGTCGCCGCAGGACTGGGTCGTCACCAACGCCGACCACTGGGTCTATGCCAATACGGGCTTGAGCAACGGCAGCCGAATCCCCGGCGTGATCTTCACCGAATGGGACGGCCTGGTGAACAACGGCCTGACGCCGCCCGGGCTGGTCGTGCTGGCATCCGGGGAAATCGTCAACCCGTTCACGCCCGGCAGCCGGCATGAAGCCACGATCTACGAGCGAAACGGTACGTTCGTATTCGCGGCGGGCTCCATCTATTTCTCGCAGAACATCTACACCCGGCCGGTCATCGGGCAGATGACGGCCAATTTGCTGGCGCGCGCCGGCGCGCGCAGCTATCAGCCGGACTGACGGTGGTGAACGGCGGCAAGAACGGAAATCAGCGTGCAGGACGAATCCGGCGGATCGGACGCCGGGACACCGGAGGAACGACCGACGGCAGATCCCACGCCTTGGCTTGCTCGGCGAAACAGGAAGGGCAGTACGTATGGCTCGGGCTGTAATCGAGGGGTCCCAGGTGATACCGTTCGAGGTAGGCTTCAAGCGGCACCCAGGCCGCCATCCCGGGCCGGCGTTCATCGGCGGCCTGATGGCAGACGCAACAGACCGGAACAATGAACGGCGCTGGGACAACGTTCGATCGAGCCATTGCCGCACTCTAGAGGAGTCGCCGCCCATCGCGTACTGGGCGTCCCCCTAGTTTTTCCACGCTGGGGGAAATCGCACCAATCACCCAGGGGTCTGCCTAGTGACTGAGCTTGGTCGCACCGCTTACGGTTGGGGGGACGGTGGGCGTTATTAATCGTTTCATCAGGGGGGTAACAAGCGTGACACAAGACATGCCTCGTATTTCACCGACAATGGGCGCGGGGCGGCGCCAGGAGCGGGCCTCCACGGCCGCCGCCAAACACGAATCCAAGGACAGCCGCCAGGAGCCTGCTCCGGCCTTCCGGATCCTGCTGGCGGACGATCACCATCTCCTGAGGCAAGGGGTGAAGGCGCTGCTCGAAGCCAACGGCCTCACCATCGTGGGAGAGGCGGGAGACGGACGTGAGGCCATTCGCATCGCCGAACAGACGCAGCCGGATTTTGCAGTGCTCGACGTCATGATGCCGATGCTGAACGGGCTGGACGTCGTGCGCGAAATCCGGCGGGTGTCGCCGCAGACCAAGTCGCTGCTGCTGACCATGCACACGGATGACGCCTTCGTCATGGAATCCCTGCGGGCCGGCGTCAAGGGGTACCTCCTCAAGACGCAGCTCGTGGAGGACGTCGTCCGCGCCATCCGCGAGGTGGCCAAAGGCTCGTTCTATTTGAGCCCCGGAATCTCCCAGGCGGTCATCCAAGCCTACCTGGCAAAAACGGATCTTCCGCCCGACCCCTTGACCACCCGGGAGCGGGAGGTGTTACAGCTCGTCGCGCAGGGGATGACGACCAAAAAGGTGGCCGGCGTGCTCGGCGTGAGCGTCAAAACGGCCGAATCGCACCGCAATCGCATCATGGACAAACTTGATATTCATGACACTGCAAGCCTGGTCCGCTATTCCATACGCCGCCGTCTGATCGAGCCGTAGTCTCACACTGACATGCCCAAGATTCTGGTCGTCGAAGATATGGAAAGCGTGGTGACGCTCTTGCGCTCGCTGTTGGAGCGCGAGGGCTTCCAAGTCGTCACCGCGTCGGACGGGCTCGAGGCGCTGGAGGCGGCGCGGCGTGAAAAGCCCGACTTGATGCTGCTGGACCTGATCCTGCCTGGATTGGACGGCCTGGAGGTCCTCCGGCGGATCCGCAACGATCCTCCGACGGCGGATCTTCCCGTCATCATCCTGAGCGGCAAGGAAGAAGAGCAGGATAAGGTGATCGGCCTGGAGGTGGGGGCGGACGACTATATCACCAAGCCGTTCCATGCCAACGAGCTGATCGCCCGCATCAAGAGCCGGCTGCGGCGCACGACGACCGCCGAGCCGGCGCGGGTGCTGAAGGTCGGCAACTTGGAGATGCATCTGGATCGCTACACCGTGACGCTCCAGGGAAAGCCCATCCATCTGACTTCGAAAGAATTCAGCCTGCTCCGCGCGCTGATCATGACGAACGGCCGCGTCCTCAGCCGGGATGCCCTCTTCGAGTCGGTCTGGGGGCATCACAAGGATGCGGACCTCCAGTCGCGCACGATCGACGTCCACATCCGCAGCCTGCGGAACAAGCTCGGCCCGGAAGGCCGCCGGATCTTCACGGTCCGCAACGTGGGCTACCGGCTCGATCCGGGAACCGTCCAAGTGAACTGACCTGCCCTTCCCGCTCGTCTCCCGGGTGTAGCGGGCGTCTGGATTCACATACTTTTTACCCCGTCTTTCGCGGCAGTCCTCCTTCCCCTTACCGCTTCTGCCGGTCGAGCCGGCGCTCCCGTGGTAGGGTCCCCGCCCGGCATGTGCCTGCGCGCGCCTCCGGAGCGGGCACCGGTGGTCCTGCGCCAGGCGTCGTTACACGGGAGGATCACCATGTTTCGTTGGGCTCGTTTGCTCGTGCTCTGTCTTGCCGCCGGCTCGTGGCTCGTGCTCCTCGGGCCTCTCGGCGTCCATGCCGCAGGCTGGGTTGAAGCGCGCGCCGGGGGCGTGCGGCCGAAATTATCCGCCGACCAGATCCGGGCCTTTGTGCCGGCATCGCGGGGCGCCTTCACCTTCCCTCCTCCGTACGGCTCGGAAGCCGTTCGCATCACGGACGCCAGCGACTGTCCCGGCGGCACGGATTGCGTGTCCTCGATGGGCTATGCCTACTGGCGGAACACGAACAATCACGTCGGCAGCGACGAGATGCTCATCTTCCTGAGCCTCGACCGCCGGAAGGGCGGAAGCGGCCCGACGCTGTTCCGCTACAATAAGGAGACGCACCGCGTCGCCAAGATCGGACCGCTCTTCAATCCGACGAGCAAATTTACCTGGGACAGCGCGCAAGGCTGGTACTTCAGCGCCTCGCTGCCCAGCAAGCTGTATCTTAACGACGGACCCCGCCTGCTGCGCTACGACGTCGTGACGGGCCAATTCGAGACGGTGTTCGACGCGAGCGGGGTGTGGGGCAACGACAAATACATCGTAAACGCCCACTCCAGCAACGATGACGCCGTGCATTCCGCCTCGTTGAAGATCCAGGGCACCGACGAGGCGCTGGGATGCCTGGTCTACCACGAGCGGTCCCGCCGGTTCGCCTTCTTCGGAAAGCTCGGCGAGTTCGAGGAATGCGCGCTGGACAAGAGCGGGCATTGGCTGCTCAGCCAGGAGAACATCGACGGCCGCTATGGCGCCGACATGCGGATTTTCGACCTGGGCACGGAGCGTGAGATCGGACGGGTATTCCACGAAGAGGGCGGCGCCACGCGCGCAGACCTCGGTTACGGCTATATCGTCGGGGACGACGCCTGGAACGCCAGCCCGAACGCCACCGTGACCTGGGTGCTGGGCCAACAGATTTCCCGCGGGCCCGTGGTGCACGCCAACATCAATTGGAGCCTGGATGCCATGCACGACCGCACGCATACGAACGCCAAGGCCGGCGTGCCGATGGAGGACCAGTTCGCCTGCGGCAGCACCGCCGACCGCGGGCTGGGAGTCGAGAACGAGATTACGTGCGTCCGGCTCGACGGCTCCGATCGGCAGCTCATCGTCGCGCCGACCATGAGCCGTCTGGACGCGCACGGCGGGCAGCGCGAATTCGACAAGTACCCCAAAGGCAATCTCGACATCACCGGTGAATACTTTCTCTGGACGACGAACCTGTCGGGAGACCGGCTCGATGCGTTCCTGGTGAAGGTTCCTTCAGGCTCACTGTATTGATCTGTGAACGGCACGGGGGAGCGGGTGTCATCACCCGCTCCCCCGTGTGCCGAGTTTCCGCTGTCTTTTTACACATCCTTAACGCATCTTTTTCATGTTTCTCCACATGGAGCGCGGCGCGCTTCACGCATGGATCGTGCACGGGTGGTACGGTTCGAGCGGCGCCCGTATCCGGTTTCCGAGCGCCGAAGGCAACAATTGGAGGAACACTATGGTATTTGGGCAGACCCGTTGGTCGTCGTTCGTTCGTGCGTGCTTGCTCATCTCACTCTCTTGGTTGCCGTCCGCGGCGGACTCGATCGCGCAGACCGGCTCGCAATTTCCCGGCGGCATCCTCGAACGGCAAGCAACGAACACGCGGGCCCGCTGGTCGTCCTCCTTTATCCAGTCCTTCGTGCCGTCCAGACGCGGGGCCTTCACCTTCCCGGCCCCCTACAACACCAGAGCCGTCCGCATCACCGAGGCCGCCGATTGCGGCGGAGCGGATTGCGTGGCTTACGTGGGCTATTCGTATTGGCGCAACACCAACGCGCATGAAGCCAGCAATACCATGTGGATCTTCATCGGCTTGATGGCATCACGCGGCGGCAGCGGCCCCACCCTGTTCCAGTACGACAAAACCACCGACGCCATCACGAAAGTCGGCCCGTTGTTTCCGGCCAGCAGCAAATTTTTCTCCAACACGGGGGAAGGCTGGTACTTCAGCGCAAGCCGGCCCAACAAGCTCTACATCAACGACGGCACGAAGTTGCTCCGCTACGACGTCGTCTCCAAGCAGTCGGACACCGTCTTCGACATCGGGACGCGCTACGGCAGCAACCGGTACATCTGGCAGATGCACTCGAGCAACGACGATCTGGTCCACAGCGCGTCCGTCAGGGACGGCTCCACCGGCCAGACGCTGGGGTGCGTCGTGTATAACGAAACGACCGCGTCCTTTTCCTACTTTCCGAGGACCCAAAACCTCGACGAGTGCCACATCGACAAGAGCGGCCGATACCTGCTGCTGCTCGAGCAGCTGGACAGCCACGTGCTCCTGGAAAACATCATCATCGATCTGCAGACCGGCGCGCGGCAGACCGTGTACAACGCCATGGGGCACCATGAAATGGGCTTCGGGTATGTGATCGGGGGGGACGGCTGGAACGCGCTGCCCAACGCGATGATTACCCGCAGCTTCACCCCCACCTTCATCTCGACCGGGCCGGTGGTGTTCTACAATCGGGATTGGAGCAGCAGCGTGCTGAACCATGTCTCGCATCTGAACGCGCGGCCCGGCGTGCCGATGAATCAGCAGTTCGCCTGCGGCAGCAACGCGGATCGGTCCGCGGTTCAGAACGAAATCATCTGCACCAAGCTCGACACTTCCTACCAGCAGCTGGTGGTCGCGCCGGTCATGACCAGTCTCGACGCGGCCGGCGGCTGCTGCGCGGGAGACTATTCCAAGACCCCGAAGGGAAACCTGGACATCACCGGCCGGTACTTCGTCTGGACCACGAACCTGGGCACCAACCGGCTGGACGCGTTCCTCGTCAAAGTCCCGTCGCACTTGCTGGTCGGAAACGATGTGACCTCGCCCGCCGCTCCGAAGAACCTGCGCATCGAATAGCGGGCGGCGGAATCCGCCGCAGGCGCTGACGGAGTCACGGGCGTCCGAACCGGATCAGGGCTTTGACCGTCCGGTGCAGGTGCAGCGTCTTGAGGAGCGCCACGGCGGATCGCGAGGCGGAGGCCAGCGCCGCCTCCAATCCGATTAGGGCGACGTTTTTCGGGGAAGGCCGGAAGAAGTACAGATCGGCACACCGGACGGAGCCGGTCGAGAAGAGCTCTTTGTGCGCCCCCTCCCCTTCGGTGAAATCGAAGAGGGTGAACCGGCGCTCCCGGAAGAGGCTTTGAAGCAGGAGGTATTGCAGCACGGTCCCGGGAGAGTGCTCGCGGTACTCCGGATCGTACCCCACGTACTGATAGATCACGGCGCAGTCTACGATCGGGCAATACACATAGGCCACTGGGCGGTCGCCATGAAACAAGACATACCCGCGCATCGCACCGCGCCGGGCCAGCCGCTTCGTCTCTGCACGAAAGGCCTCGGAGTCCGGTAGGCCGGCGCCCAGCAGCTTTTCCTGGTAGGTCGTGGACGATACCAGGCGAGCGGTGGCATGGAAATCCTCCGCTTCCTCCGGCGTCCGATACACTCGCCACTTGAGCGATCCTCCGGACAGGTCGGCGAACCGACGCACTTTTCTTCGGAGCGTGGCCCTGGTCTTCGCCGAGAATCGGCTCTCGTAGTCCTCAAACGTGCCCGTCAGGTCCACGACGAATCGGCGATACTGAGCCCGAACCAAGCGGATGAACCCGTCGCGGAGCGCCACGCGGGGAAGAGGCTCGTCGGTCGGATAAGAGGGAAACGCGAGACCGTCCGCATCGAAGCGCCCATTCGGCAGCATGTCGGGGGACAGAAAGCGCCGAGGCGCTTCGGCTGGATGGGCGCTGCCGTCTCCTGCCACCACGGTAAAGTGTCCGCTCCACACCCACATCCGGAAGGGGACCTCGCACAGCGCGACCTCGCCCAATCTGTAAGGGAGCCGGACGACGCGGCGCTCGAACTCCGGCCGCCGTGGCGCCGCAGCGCCGGGCACCGGCACGTGGATGTCCAGGCTTGCCCCTGTCATGGTCTCCCTCAGGCCACCGCTCGTCGTATCAACTGTTCGAGGATGCGGCCCGACGTGCGCCAAGCCGTTCCTTTGATCGGCGAACCATCGGGAACAGGGGCGCACAAATGCACCGGGTCGGTCTCGGCGAAGGTCCTCACTTGGTAGCGGTCCTTGTTGCGTCCCAGATACTTCATCACCGCTTCGAACCGGTGACGGACCAGACGGTCACCCCGGGCCGCCCCTCGCCGGCCGGTTCGGCGGCGGATCAACTCGAAGCCATGGGACACCACGACGAAGGCGGGGAACCCGCGCGCTTCAGCACGTTCCAGCGCGGTGCGCAGTTCGCCGAACGACACGGCCGTCATCTGCATCGGCCGGTAGTGTCCCGGCAGGTCTTCGATGAATGAGATCGGCACCTCGATGAGTCCCTCCATGCTCCGGGGCACGGTCAGCGGAGGCGTCTCCTCGATGTCGCAGGTTCTGCCGACGAAATCCACGTTGTAGCTGGAATCGAACCGAATGCCGGCCTCTGCGAGGGCACGAAGGGTGATGCGGCTCGCGCCGAAATTTCCCGCGCGGAACGCCATCGCATCGCCGCCGCCACAGGCGCGCAGTTCCCGGGCCGCGCGCTCGATGATCCACCGCTGTTCGCCCGGAGTGAAATCCTTGAGATATTGGCTGTTGCGCCCGCCCAACGGATGCTGCTCCATCCACCCCAGCCATTCCGGATGGATGTGGAGTCCGACTTCATGACCCCGCTTCCGCACGGCCTCGACCATGTCCCGGAGATAGGCCCGACCCAGTATCAACGGATGGAGACTTTCGATGAAAAAGATGCCCCTGAGTCCCTCGGACTCCAGCACGTCCATTTGATAATGAATGCCATAGGTCCCGTCGCGGGTCTCTCCCATCACATCGCGGCGATAATCGTCGTCGATCTCGGAGAAATCCGGACGCGCCGGATCCCGTGGCCAGAATTCCGTGTCGACCGTGAAATACACGAACATGGCCAGACCCCTCCACGGGAGCCGGCGCGGCGCTAGGACGGCTCGATCGTGATGCAGTCGACGGCAAAGGTCCCCGCGGACACGTCGCGGCTGAGCGGGCCTTCGGAGTCGAGGTCAAAGCCCAGCTTGGCGAGCACGTGCTGGGCCGGCAGATTGCGGTCGGTTTTCTTGAAATTGACGAGCAGACGGGTCGCCGGCGGATCCTGCCGTTCGCACAGATAGCCGAACAAGGCCGGTTCGATGTACTTGCCCTGGACCCGGCACGAGAGCATGAGATCCTCGATGCGGACGGTCGTTCCTTCCCGAACCGCCATACAGAATCCCACCGTGCCATAGTCGCCGTACCGGTCGCGGCAGGCGATTACGTAGCGCTCCAACGCCGGATTGTCGAACCGCTTCAGCAGCTCCTCACGCGTGTACTTCCGCCCGGAAAAATTGAGCTGGTTCGTGCGTTGCACCAGTTCGGCCACGCGCTCGAAGTCTTCAGGGCGGTCCGGGCGGACCGTCAGGCGGATGTCGGAGGCCTTGAGAAAGGCTAGGTAGTCGTCGCCGAACGCGGCCTGTGCTTCCGAACGGACCATCGCGGTGCGGTACAGCGCCCGGCGGTTGCGCGCCTCCGGCGAGGCGCTGCCTTGCAGGCGGGGATGCGCGAGGAGCCGCTCCAACTCCTCGACCGGCACGCATTCGACGACCCCCAGCGCCTGCCTGACTTCTTCCAATTCGAACGGATTATCGTCCACGAAGATGAAGGTGTCGAGACCGATGTCGATATCTTTGGCGATGCGCTTGACGTTCTCGGACTTGCTGCCCCAATTGATCTTCGGATAGATGAAGTACTCGTCGAGTCCGAACTCTCGCAGCTTGGCCATGGCATGGTCGTGCGCGTTCTTGCTCGCGATCGACAGCAGAATGCCGCGCTCGTCCAAGGTTTTCAGCAAGCCGGGCACGACCGAACGCAGACGGACCCGATCCGTCTCCAGCAACACCCCTTCCCACAAGGTATGGTCCAGATCGAACACCACGCACTTGGCGGCCGGCAGCGTTCCACCGCGCTTCGCGGCCGGGGGCGCCGGACTCGGCCGCGCCGACGCGGCCAGCCTGACCAGATCCAGTTGGATGACGACCACGTGTGAGCCGTCCTCCCCCTGCGGGGTCAGCGCAATGTTGAACGGCAACCCGCTGTCCGTCACATGCCTGAATTCCTCCGACGGAATGATCTCCCGGAAGCGGCCCGGGGGGACCGTCACGCGCCTGCGGAACGGAGAAGGCACCGCCTCGGGCGCGAGGTAACGGCCGCCGGGCGGCGTGTAGGCGATCATGGACAAGAGGAACGACACGTCCTTGTCACCCGGATTGTACAGATCCAGGACAAACGCATCGGGGCGGCTGCGGCTCCCCATTCTGTGCACCATCGCGTTGAGCCGTTCAAAGAGCGCAAACCCGAGGTAGGTCCACCGCCGATCACGCATGAGCGGCGCAAGCAGCCGGCCGGCAGAGTCCAGCACCCCGCAGATGACGCTCGCCGCGCGCTCCACGGCCTTGAGACGACCCTCGCCGATCAGCCGGGCGTTCCCCCGGGCTTCCAGTTTGGCCCACCGGCCGAAGACGATTTCCGCCGCCGGACCACGCGGACCGGCAAGCGCCACGTTCGGCCCCATGCCGAAGGCGAACCGCCGGCATCGTCCGTCCGGACGTGGGACATAGAGATCACAGCTGCTGTAGCAAGCCGGCGCCGCGCATTCGATGCAGTGCTCGCTCCACAGGAGGAACGCTGCGCTCTCGACCTCGACCGGAGGCAACGAAGGCCCCGACGAGACGGTCAGCGGGATGGACCGGCGATGCGGCTCGTATTTGTCGAACTCGAACATACTTGCACCATGAGCCTCATACCGTGCTCACGCCGCCGGCCGTTGTTCCGCGGGCGTCTTGTCCAGCTCGAATGCCGCCGGCCAGGCGGCTTCGGTCGGCAGCGGTTCCGCCGGGCGCAGTGTGCGGTCCCAGGGCGGGGTCGCCGCGCCGAACAGGAACTTGAGGGAGCC
>JBDZVU010000177.1:0-1921 GCA_040255845.1 Nitrospiraceae bacterium
CAATGGTTTGGGGATGGTGTTGGTGAGGGGCCGCAGGCGGGTACCGAGTCCCGCGGCCAAGATCATGGCCTTCATCGGATGGTCATCTCGCCCGGCTGCCGCATCGACGCGCGCGCCCACGAGGAAGCGGACGGCGCATGGCGCGCCACTACTGAAGCTCCGGCACGTACGGGGTGAGGTGCGCGCGCAAGACGCCGAGTTCAGGATACCGGGCCAAGTTCCGTTTGACGTAGCCGAGCACGCGGGGAATGTCCGCGAGGAATTTCGGATTCCCCTTGACCTGATCGATGTAGACGAAGCGGCCCGCCGCCTTGAGGTTGCGTTGAATGCTGGTCAAGTCGAAGAGGCGGCGAAAGGCCGCGCGATTGGTCCACACGAACCGGCGCTCGGCCAGCAGATCGAGGTAATAGGCCACCAAAGTGTCCACCAACGACTCGTCGAGTTGCACATAGGCGTCGCGCAGCAGCGATGCGAGATCGTACGTGGCCGGGCCCATGAGCGCATCCTGGAAGTCGATCACCCCCAGGCGCACCCCGTCCACCATCAGATTGCGCGAATGATAGTCGCGATGCGTGAACACTCTCGGCTGTTCGGCCAAGAGATGGGCGATGGATTCGAACTCGCGGCGGATCGCGCTCGCATCGTCGGCGTTGATCGGCTTTCCCTGCCGAGCTTCCACCCCGTACTCGAGAAAATGGTCGAACTCCCACATCAACAACGGGACGTCGAAGCTGCGATGGAACGCAATGCAGCCGGGGTCGGCCGGCGTCGTGGCCTTCAATTGCAGTTCGACCAGCACATTGATCGCCTGCTTGTAGCGCGCCTCCACGCTCGGGGCATCGGCGTGCCCCACCGCTTCCGCCAGCGTCACATCGCCGAAATCTTCCAAATACAAGAGGCCTGCAGCCTGATCGTAATGATGCACCTTCGGCACCGGCACGCCGGCCTTGGCCAAATGAGACAAGACGTTCAGAAAGGGCAATTCACGGATGTCGTGCAGCGCGCCGCTCACGGCTTCCTCGGATTGCTTGAACCCTTCCGGTTCGGCCAACTGCATGAGGATAAGCGAGTGGGGAGGCCCCCCCGCCAAGTCGACCCGGTAGTACCGGCGGTTGGAGGCGTCGCCGGGAAGCGGCGTCAGTTTGCGAAAGGTCAAACCCGGCGACAACCGGGTTTCAACGGTCCGAGCCACGAGGGTCCGGTCGGGAGGCGACAGCGGCGCAGCGGGAGAAGCGGGATTGGCGGTGGACATCCGCCGCGGATTATAGCGGGAAGCCCTCATCTTGTCACGGAGCAAGGCGATCCTGATTGCGCTCCGCGCACCGGCGCATGATGCGCGCCCCGTCCACGCCGCGCATTACCTGATCTCTTCCGCGTCGTCGCGCGGCAACCCAGGCGCCGCATAGGCGCGCGACTCCCGACCAGCGATCCACCAGTCCGCTGCCGCTCGAACGACGAGCACGCCCACCGCCCCACCGAGCGTATCGGCGAGCCAATCCTGCCAGCTGGACTCGCGATCCGGGACGAACCACTGATGGATCTCGTCGGTCAGCCCGTACACGGAGGCCGCCACCACGGCCAGCACGACGGCATGCGTCCGCCATGGGCCCGTCGCGCCCCATCGAAAGGCGCGATAGGACAACGCACCGAATATCGCATACTCGGCCGCATGCAGCACTTTATCGCTTGCCTCGATAATGAATGAGGGGAGCGTCTCGTCCGGATGCGACTGCGACGACAGAATAAAGATCAAGGCCGCGTACGCCGCGAGCGGAGCCCAGTAGCGGGCGAGGTGTGTCAGCGGCAACGTCGCGCCGCATGCCGCGGGTGATTTCTCCCGTTCATTGCATGGCCTCCATCCCTGTGACATACTTTTGGCCGAGATGAAAACGGTTCACGTCTGTTTCCTCTGGCATATGCA
>JBDZVU010000033.1:0-31103 GCA_040255845.1 Nitrospiraceae bacterium
AGACGCCGGCTGAGGCCGGCGTCGGCTTCCCCGCTCCCGCCTCCGGCGGCCAACGCCTTTTCGATTTCGTCCATCCACAGCACGATGGGGGCCAGCGATTCGGCCGTCTCCACGGCCTTGCGGAAATTCTTTTCCGATTCGCCGATGAACTTGTCGAAGAGCCGGCCGGCGTCGAGCTTCAGCAACGGCAGTTGCCACTCGCGAGCGATCGCTTTGGCGGCCAGCGACTTGCCGCAGCCGGGCACGCCGACCAGAAGAATCCCCCTGGGGGGCGTGAGATTCAGCGCCTTCGCTTCGGGCGAAAATCCGACCTTCGCGCGGGACAACCACGCCTTCAAGGTGGCAAACCCGCCGAGTTCGAACCGGTTGTCCTCGAGCGGATAATACTCCAAGAGGCCGCCTTCCTTGATCGCCTGAACTTTGCGGGCGAGGATGCGCTGGATGTCGTGCGCTGAAAGTTTCCCATCGTCCATCACGCACTGGGTAATCACCTGGCGCGCCTGATGCAGCGTGAGTCCCTGGAGGGCCTGCAGAATGGCGTCGCGCTCCTCTGGCGGCGGTCCGTCCGGATTCGGTTCGGCGACCATGCTATGCGCCAAGGTCGTCCCGCGCGGTCGCTTCGACCGGCGGGACGCCAGAGAGGAGAGCACGTGCTCGAGCATGCCGCGCAGTTCTTCGCGATCGGGCAGCTGCAGGTCGAGGCGGACGGCGAGTTTTTCAAGATGGAGCGGAAGCGTGATGGGATGGCCTGTGAGGATGGCGCTGGCGCGGGATCGGCCGAAACGTTGGCTGACCTCCCGCAACTGGCGGACGACCGCCGGATCCTCCAAATGGGGCCCGAGATCTTTGAGCCAGAAAATCCCCTCGACGGTGAGGCTGTGCAGATGTTGCAGGAGCTGGAGGGGATGGGCCGTCAATTTGTTTACGGCGGCCGTGTCATCCGAGCGGGTCAATCCCCTGGTGACCGACCATTCGAACAGCGGCATCCGCTCTTGCGCCGCCACGGATTCCAGGAGTCCCAGCACCCGCTCCTCTTCTACCGTCTCGATGACGATCAGCGGATGGCAGGACCGGATCAGCGTGCGCAGATCGTGCACACTCGTCGAAAGCGCCATGACGCAGAAATGCTAGCACGGGATCCCGTACGGGCCAAGGAAAGGCCCGAATGCTACGGGGTGGGAGCGGCGCTCGTGGCGGTCGACTTGGCGCACCGAAATCCGATCGTCGGTGACCGCTGATCCGGAGGGGCGCCGCTGCGCGTCGCCGTCCGCAGCATGATGACCTTGCTCTTCCAGGATCCGCCGCGCAGGCTCTTGTAGCGGCCGCTGTTGGGACCCGGCGGGTTCCGCTCCGGCATGTAGGCGTAGTAATCGAAGCCAAACCAGTCCTGCACCCATTCCGCGACGTTGCCGGCCATGTGCCGCAATCCAAAGGGGCTTTCCCCGGCACTCAGCGAATCCACGGCGGCCAGAATGGGGATTTCGTGCACATGGTGCTGGCCGAACATCGCGCGCCGGCTGTCCGGCGGCGCGTCGCCCCATGGAAACAGATTGCCCTGTGTCCCGCGAGCCGCTTTTTCCCATTCGGCTTCGGTCGGCAAGCGTTTCCCTCGGGCGCGGCAGAATTCTACGGCCTCGTGCCAGGTGACGTACAGTGCCGGCCACCGCGTCAGGGTCTCATCGGTCATTGCATGGACTGTGATGACATGCCAGATCAGCTTTTGCAGTCCCTCGGCGGGGTGCTCTTTCTTCCTCTGTAAAAAGGCCAGGTACTCTCCCAGACTGACTTCGTCCCGGTCGATCTCATAGCTGTCGAGCCAGACCCGGTTTTGCGGCAGCTCCGTATCGTCGAATTGCGTCCAATGGCCGTAGGGATCGTCGTCCACGCGCTTGCTGCCCAGCAGGAAGTCACCCGCCGGAATGGTGACCACGGGCGCGGGCCTTGCCAGCGCGGCGATGGAGGCCACATGCTTCGCCAGTTCGTGGGACGGTTTGGGGCCCGCCGAGAATGCGGCGGGTATACCCGCCGCCCACCAGGTCAGGACCAACAGCAACGGGAGCCAAAGACCGCGCATTACGTCTTGCTGGGCGCTTCCAGCGCTTTGCTGATTTCGGCGATGAGGCGCCGCTCGATCTCCGCGGTTTCCTCGGGACTCACGCTCAGGATACGGCCGCCCTGCGCTACTTTCTCGAACTCCGCTTTGACGCTCAGCCGGGTGACATTGGAGGGAAGCGCTTGAAGGGCAATGAGATACTGGTTGCGAAACCCGGCCACTTCCAGGGAGGCGGGGGTGGAGATTTTGCGTTCGGTCACGTACACGGCCTTCTGGTCCGTTTTGATGCTCACTTTGACCTGATAGCCGTTGCGGGCGAGCGCCTCTTCGACGGTCTTGGCGACGGCTGCCAGTGGACGGGGAAAACTGTCGGACTGCGCGCCCTTGTCCTCGACCTTGAGCGTCTGGGCCGCCTGGGCGGCCGCGGTGCGCTGCACCTCCGCGCTGATGCGTTTGGTGTAGGCGAGCTGCTCCTCCAGCCGTTCCGTCAGCTGCTGGGTTTCGGCCTTGGCGGCGTCGGTGGCCTTCCGGGCGTCGCGGAGCTCTTGGTTGAGGAGATCGATCTGCTGTTGCATCACCTTGTTGCCGTCCTGCAACGAGCTGAGCAGCGACTCCTGCTTTGCGACTTGCTTCTTCAGCGCGTCGTTCTCCGCGCGAAACGGAGAGTCATCCGGTTTGCACCCCGTCAGCGCCGCGCAGACCGCCATGGCGCCACACCATAGGGACACGTGCGCAAGGGTTGGGCAGCGGCAAGGGGGAAGGGCCGTTCGAAACATGCTGCGCGATTATCCATGCTTCGCCCCGGCTTGTCCATGGTGGAATTGGTCGAAGCCTCGGATGCGTGAATTGACCCCGCGGCGGGACGACCGCTATGCTCCTGTCATGCCTCGCGTCATCGCTGCGGGTCTCCTGCTCTTCGCGCTCGCCGCATGGGCGCCGCCTGGCGCCGCGGCGGCCGAAGGCCTGGGAGCGATCCCTGTCGAAGATTACGAGCTATACGACCAGATCGTCACCAAGAAGTTTCTCACCAGCGAGACGCGCCTGGTGGTGCTCGAACGCATGACAGTGGGGCATCTCATGCCGGACGAGGGCGGCTCCGTGACGGTGGCGCAGTTTGAGGAACAGTCCTACTTCGACGGGCAGCTGCCCCGCGAACTCGTGCGGGACTTTGTGGCTGTCAATCAGGAGCCGGCTCGGCTGGAGGCGCGGTTCCGCTTTGGGGTGCGGTACCGTTTCGTGTCAGGTGACGCGATGGAGGAGCCGGAAGTGCGGGCCGCCATTCCCGCTGCCGGACCTGGGCTGGCGCAGGCGTCGCCCGTGCTGGACCGGTTGGCCTTCTCGCGAGTCGGGCGCACGCTGCGAAACGACCACGCGCTGGTGTTCGTACGCAATCTGCGTCCCGACGGGACCGGCGCGGGCTTTTTGGTCTGGTTTCGGCGCCAAGGGAAGACCTGGACGCTCTACGATACCGAGGTCATCTGGACTGCCCGGCTGCCGAGCACTGACGAAGGACCGCTGCTTGCGCCGTAAGGGGTGTCAACGGTAGCATCGATGGTATGTTGCGCCTGATTCGCCGCACCTTTTCCGTGCCTCCCCTGGGCTGCAACTGCACGATTGTAGGCGATCCCGTCACCAAACAGGCCGTTGTGGTGGATCCCGGCGGCTCAGCTGAGCGGATTGCGGCGGAGCTGCGGCAATTGGGCTTGGCCGCGACGCACATTTTGCATACCCACGCGCACTTCGACCATTTTCTCGCGGCCGGGGAGTTGAAAGCGTCGACAGGCGCGACGATCGCGTTGCATCCGGACGACTTGGAACTCTGGAAGAACGTGGAGGTCCAATGCCGGCTCTTCGGTGTGCCGTCCGCGTCCGTCCCGCTGCCGGAGCATTGGCTCCGTGACAACGAGACGGTGACGATCGGCGAGCTCGTGCTGGTCGCACTGCACACGCCGGGCCATACGCCGGGATCGATGAGCTTTCATCTGCCGGCGGAGAAGTTGGTGCTGGCGGGTGACACGCTGTTTCGCGGGAGCATCGGCCGCACCGACCTGTGGGGTGGGGACTTCGGCGCCATCGAAGAGTCGATCCGCGAGCGATTGTATACCCTCGATGAACACACGGCGGTCGTCACGGGTCACGGCCCCGAAACCATCATCGGGTGGGAGAAAGAATCCAACCAGTTTATTCGTGTGTAGCGCGACGCCGGCGGGCTCGTCGAGGGCCCGGCGGCCATCAGCCACGGAGGTCTTTATGACTCAGGTTGGTCGGTGGGTGATGGGTTCGATCGTGATGGTGCTCTGCACCGGTTCCTCCGTCTCGCTCAGTCAGCAGGTCCCGCCTCCCTCCGCCGAGCAGGTCACGATCAGCGAGGTCAAGGTGCGGATGTCCGATCACGGTCCCGTGCTGCTGCTGCAGGCGGAAGACAAGATGCTTCCGATTTTCGTCGACATGACCGTGGCCCTGTCCATTCAGAGCGCGTTGAGCGGGGAGCGGCTGGCGCGGCCGCTGTCCCACGACCTCATGCGGGCGATTCTAGACGCCTACGGAGGGAAGGTGCTGCAGACGGTGATCACCCGAAAGGACGGGACTTATTACGGGGCCTTGACGGTTGCGGTCAACAATCAGGTGAAGACGTTCGACAGCCGATCGTCCGACTCCATCGCCCTGGCCGTGCATTTTAAAGCCCCGATCGTTGTGGGGCGCGAGCTGTTCGACGGGGCGGCCAAAATTCCGGAAAAGAGCAAAGGGGCGGAACTGTAACTCACGGTCCGGCCATGCGCGCCTTCAGCCGCTCGAGCCGCTTTTCGGTCGACTGCTTGATGAAGGCCATGTTCTCGCTCAGGTGTTGCTGGGCGGTGATCTTCCCCTCGTCCCGGCGCTTCTGCTGGTCAAGACCGAATTGGGCGATGACGGGGCCGTCTTCTTGGTTCAATTCCTTCCAAATGGCGGCGCAGCGCGCTTGCCGCTCGGCGGGATACCGATCGCAGGGCGGGTCGGCGGGCGCCGCGTGCAGCGGCTGCGTCGCCAGCGCTCCCCACATGACGACGGCCTGGATGTAGACGCCTCGGCCCATGGTCAATCCTTCGCCGTGCGCGCCGTGGCCCGCGCGTCGTGCTCCTTCTTCCAGCACCGGTCCATGACGACGAGCAGCCCGGCCTGTCGAGCGCGGTTGGCGGCCGTTTCGTGGATCACCCCTTCTTGCATCCAGATCGCTCGGACACCCTTGGCGATGGCCTCTTCGACAATGGCCGGCACGTCCTCCGGCCTTCGGAAGATATCGACGAGATCGACAGCCTCGCCGACCGCACTGAGGGAGGGATAGGCCCGCTCTCCCAGCACGGTGGTCTCATTCGGATTCACGGGGATGACGCGATAGCCGCCGGCCTGCATGGCGGCGGCGACGCGGTACGAGGGGCGGGCCGGATTCGAGGAGAGGCCGACGACCGCGATCGTGCGACAGTCATCGAGAATCCGGCGAATGGTCTCGTCGTCGGCCCAGGTCATGGCCGGCACTGTAGCACAGATAGGCCGGCATCGGTAACGGCGGGAGGCGCGGCTTCAGCTATCGGACGGGCATGACGGCCGCCGACTTCTGGTCGAGAGTCAGATAAATGTGGTCGTCGAACGTGTAGTAACCGCCCTCGTCGATGTCTTCCATGATGCAGAACGGGGAGAAGATGATCAGGCAGCCGAAAATGTCGCCGAGCACCCACCACGACCACGTACGGGAGATCGTCATGACGGTGGGGTCGTAGCCGTCTTTGGTAGCCACGGCGTGGTGGTTCCCCTTGCGGTTCAGCGAGACGGTGCCGGGGGCGAGCAGGTGGACGCGCTCGTCCACGACGACGGTGGCGTCCGGAGGCGTGGTGAAGATCGTGACTGATTGGTGATCGCCGTGCCACCAGGTGCCGCATCCGGCGAGGAGGCCGGCCACTGCCAGTCCCATCGCCGCGGATACCGTTCGCCGCCCTCGTTTCACATGCATGCGCCGTCTCCTCCCTCGTTGATGCGTCGCTCGAACGCATTGTTCCACCGTCTACGCAGAAGTCCTAGGGCTTTTTGGAATTTTGCACGGGATGCGACCAACGGGGGCGGGGAGCGGACGGCGGCTCAGATTTTCATGGCCTCCGTGACTTCGTGCAAGGTGGCCTTGGCCACGACGGAGGCGCGCCGGCTGCCGTCGCGCACGATGTCGTCGAGCCGGGAAGGGTCTGCGGTGAGTGTGGCGCGCTGCTCCCAGATGGGACTCAGGCGTTCCACCAATCGGTCCGCCACCAGTTTCTTGCAATCGATGCAGCCGATGCCGGCTGTCGTGCAGCCGACCTTGACCTCCTCGATGACCGCCGGCGGGGAAAAAATTTTGTGAAAGTCGTACACCGGGCACACTTCGGGATTGCCGGGGTCGGTCCGTCTCACGCGGGCCGGATCCGTCACCATCGTTTTCAGTTTTTGCCGCACCACCGGCTCGGGGTCGGAGAGATTGATCGTATTGTGGTAGCTCTTGCTCATCTTTCGCCCGTCGGTGCCGAGGACTTTCGGGAATTTCGTCAGATGCTCCTTCGGTTCCGGGAACACCGGGGACTTGTAGAGGTCGTTGAAGCGGCGGGCCACTTCACGGGTGAGTTCGAGATGGGGGAGTTGATCTTTCCCCACCGGCACGAAATCCGGCTTGTAGAGCAGAATGTCCGCCGCTTGGAGCACGGGGTATCCGAGGAAGCCATAGGTGCTGAGATCCTTCTCTTTGATCTCTTCCTGCTTCTCCTTGTACGTCGGATTCCGCTCCAGCCACGAGACGGGAATCATCATGGAAAAGAGCAGGTGGAGAATGGCGTGCTCCGGGATGCGCGACTGCACGAACACCGTCGACCGCGCCGGGTCGATGCCGGCGGCCAGCCAGTCGATCAACATCTCGCGCACGAATTCGCGGATCCGGCTGGTGTCGGCGTAATTCGTGGACAACGCGTGCCAATCCGCCACGAAAAAGTAGCACTCGTAACTCTCTTGGAGCGCTTTCCAGTTTTCCAGGGCGCCCAAGAAGTTTCCAAGGTGCATGAGCCCGCTGGGCTGCATACCGCTGAGCACGCGGTTGTGCGAGATCGTCATTCGGTGGTTCCCGGGCCAAGCCCTAAGGCGGTGGACAGAATCGTACCAGAGAGACCGGATGCGAAGGTATTCGAAATCGTGTGGATCACCCGTAGTTCCTTGTCGAAGACGATGAGCCCCACGAGGATCAGCATCCCGTACGGTTCGAGGCGGGCCAACGCACGTGCGGGTTTGGCCGGCAGCAGACAGGTCAGAATGCGCCCGCCGTCGAGCGGCGGGATCGGCATCAGGTTGAAGAGCGCCAGGAAGACGTTGATCAACACCGAATAGAATGCCATGACGGCCAAGGGCAGCAGCACGAGGCGCGAGAGGGATTGCGGCTCTACGGCGGAGTCCATCGACCGGAGGCTCAGCTCGGGAGCCAGGCTCAGCAGCGCGGTCAGTGCGAGGGCGCTGAGCATCGCCAGGACGAGGTTCATACCGGGGCCGGCCGCCGCCACCAGCGCCATGTCGCGGCGCGGCTGGCGCAGGTTCCGCGGGTCGATGGGAACCGGTTTGGCCCAACCCAGGAGGAAGCCGCCGGGAAGGAGCAGGCACAGCAGCGGCAGGATGATCGTGCCGAACGGATCGATGTGCGCCAGAGGGTTCAGCGTGAGCCGCCCTTGGAGGCGCGCCGTCGGATCGCCGCAGCGCGCCGCGACCCACCCATGGGCGTACTCATGCAGGACCATCGCCGCGAGCAAGGGAAGTCCCATCGAGGAGAGGGTGTGCAGCATGTGTCCCACTTGGTCCATTGGGTCGTGGTCTCAGTCGAGCTGAACGAATTTACCCTGTTTGACCTGCAGGAGAAAGAGCGGCCGCTGCAACGTGCCCTCGGGGCCGAACGACGCCGGGCCCGCCAGGGTGGGCAGGTCCCGTTGCGTGGACAGATACTCCTGGACGGCCTCGCCGCTCGAGGCTCCTTTTCGGACGGCTTCGATCACGATGCGCGCCGCATCATACCCCTGCATCGAAAAGAGCGACGGATTGGACTGGAAGCGACGCTGGTACCGCTGCACGAACTCTTGGACGCCGGGGTGGTGGCTCTCCAAGAAAAAGCCGTCCACGAATACGGCGCCGTCCACGGTCCGGTCGGCGGTACGGGCAAAGTCCGGCGAGTTCCACCCGTTGGTCCCGAGCATCGGCACCCGCACGTCGTGAAAGGCGAGTTGCGAGGCGATCAAGCCGATCTCGTGCGACCGGCTCGGGATGAAGATCGCATCGAACCCCGGCGTATAGAGCACGCGCTTTTCCATCTTCGCGACCGGCTTGCCGGGGGGCCGGGAGGGATCCAGCGGGACGGCCAGCCCGTACTTCTTCAGGTCTTCCGCCTTGAGGCGCTTGATCTGCGGCCCGAAGTCGGTTTCGCCTTCCTTGAACGATTCGATCCCGATGACCTCCCCCTCGTGCTCCCGCACCTCCTGCGCGAACAGCCGCGCCAGCTCACGGCCGTAGACGGTATCGGGATGGAGAATGCAGAATCGGCGGTAGCCCTGCTCGTTCAAGGCATAGCCGGCGATGCGCTTCGCCTGCAACGTATAGGTGAGCGAGGTGCTGAACACGTAACTGCTCAGCCGGCGGACATTCGGCAGCGTCGCGGTCGGCGTGATCAGCGGGACGCGCGTTTTCTGCGCCATCTCAGCCATGGCGGGAAGATTCTTCGAAAGCATCGGGCCGATGACGGCCAGGGGGCGATCTTCCGTCAGCAACGAATACAAATCTTCCAAAAATCCTGCCCGGTCGACTTCGGTGTCCTTGACGATGAGCCCGATCGACGGGGTGCCGGCCTGCTCCCGCCCGCGCTCCATCGCCAGCTCCACGCCTTCGAGCACCTCGTTCGCAAAGGGCGCAAGCCGGCCGGAAAGCGGCAGCACGGCTGCGACGACGAACTCGTTGGCTTTGAGTTTCGCCTGTAGCGACGAGCGTGTCTCGGCGGCTTTGGCCGCGTAGGGATGGTCCGGGAACGCCTGGAGGAAATGATTGATCTCGCGTTCCGCGAGGTGGTCCTCGCCGCGCGCGGCGTAATACTCAATGAGCCGGATGGCAGCCAGGTCTCCCGGGTAGCTGCGGGGATACGTATCCCGGATACGAAGCAAGGCTTTCTTGTCGAGCTTCTGCGTGATGAGTTCGCGGATGTGCTCGCGGGTTTCGGCCGCTTGCTCTTCTGGACTTGCGGCCAGGCCGTCCAGAAGGGTTTGGATGGCGCGGACATAATCCTTTTTCAGCACGAGCAAATCGGCCGTAAGCCGGATGGTGTCGCGCTGCGTCTCCTCGTCCGGCGTGGTGGTTCGGACTTGGGCCAACAGGGGCAGGGCCAGATCCACGTTTCCCATCGCGGCATGCGTCCGAGCGAGGAGGATTTTGCCGCGGTCCGCCAGGTCGGACGTGGGAAATTCGGTTTGCAGTTGGTTCAGGACCTTGAGCGCTTCGGGGTAATCCTTCATCCCGTAGAGTGCGGCGCCCAGGAGCAGATAGGTGTCATCCAGATGTTCCGGGCGCGGCGCCGTGGTCAGAAACCGGCGGAGCAGCGTGGCGGCGGACTCGGGGTCTCCTTTCTCAATGAGCCCCTTCGCTTGGCCGAGGACCGGCGGATTCGGGATGGGTTTGGCCGCAGGGGCCGCCGGCACGAGGTCCGGGCCCTGTAGACCGGTGAGGACCAGGAAGGCGGCGAGTGTCAGCCATCTGAACAGCCGGACGCGCTTCGGAAGGGGACGTGGATCGTCTTGCTCGGGAGGCATGGGCTTGGATGGTGATCGGTCTTGCTTGGACCTCAGACTAGTATCGGAAAGGGTGCGGGGTGTCAAGGACAACCGCGCCGGATTCGTTGTCTTCGTGCGCGCCACTCGGTATAGTGCCACGACACGCCGAGTTCCTGCGACCCGCTCATGATGCCATCCGCCCCCCTCGTCCTGGACCCGCTGGTCGAACGGTACCTCCGTGAACTGCGGATCGAAGGCGGCCTCTCCATCAACACCCTCGAGTCCTATCGGCGCGATCTAGAGAAATGGCAGCGATTTCTCTCGCGCCGCGGGATGACCATGCAGCACTCGGTCGGGCCGGCGGATGCGGTGGCGTTCCTGTCCGAGCTGCAGCAGGCCGGTCTCGCGCCGGCGTCCATCGCTCGGATGGTATCGGCGCTGCGGGGATGGTTCCGCTTTCTGGAACGAACATCCGCGGCGAGCGGCAATCCCTTGCGCGACGTCATGCCGTCACGCCGCGGCCTCCGTCTGCCCAAAACGCTGACGAAGCAGGAGATCGATGCCTTGCTGGATCTTCCTGCGGGTCACACCGCCGAGGACCAGCGCGACCGCGCGATGGTGGAATTGCTCTACGCGTCGGGGCTGCGCGTGTCGGAGTTGATCGGATTGCAATTGACCCATCTGGATCTGCAGGTGGGCTGTTTGCGCGTCTTTGGGAAGGGATCAAAGGAGCGGGTGGTGCCGATGACGCAGACGGCGCGCGATCTGCTGCGGGACTATCTGGAGCATGGCCGGCCGGCGCTGCTCAAAGGGCGGTCGTCGCGAGCGGTATTTGTGTCCCGGCTGGCCCGGCCGCTGACGCGGCAGGCTTGCTGGAAATTGCTCCGGCAACGGGCGCGGCGGGCGGGGATCACGAAGACCATCTCGCCGCATATGCTGCGCCATTCGTTTGCCACGCACCTGCTGGAGGGCGGGGCGGATCTGCGGGCCGTGCAGGTGATGCTCGGTCACGCCGACATCGCCACGACGCAGATCTATACGCACGTCGAACGCAGCCGTCTCTCGCAAACGCACCGGCGGTATTTCCCGAGGCAGCCCGGCCGCCGTCGAGCCGAAACGCCGGACGAAAGATGAGCCAGGGTGACGGCAAGGAGACTTCACGCAACCTTCACGAAATGTTTGCAAGAAGAGTGCGAGAACTGGTTGACAAGGGTGGAGGGACTTGGTAATGTCCGGCCAGCTTGTTAAGAAAAATCGGGCGGATAGCTCAGTTGGGAGAGCGCTGCCCTTACAAGGCAGAGGTCACAGGTTCGATCCCTGTTCCGCCTACCACGGTGCGTGGGTATGCCGCAACAGGATAAGATAAAACCCATAGAGACAATTCGAGCTCGGGACTGATCCGACCGCGATATATCGTCTTGTCGTTTCGATCTTCCGCCATACGTAGTAGTTCAAGGGGCCGTCGTTCAGCCTGGTTAGGACGCCAGATTGTCAATCTGGAGGTCGCGGGTTCAAATCCCGTCGGCCCCGCCATTTTCTCTACTCAGCTATTGCAGTCGCTGGCCGTGGCAGCGACTGCGGATTCGAAGGGGGTCGCTCCCTTCGTGTGGGCCACAGGAAGGGACTGACGACTTCGATCGATCTCGAGATGGGCCGGGGTGCCGCAGGGGGGTGACGTGCCGGTTCACGAAGGCCGAACGGCCTCGTTCCCGGTGCTTGGTACACTGGAGTGCATCATGGATCGCCGCGGAGGGAGCGTGTAACCCATATGTTTCAAACCGGTCCCCTTGGACTCCTTGCCTCGCTCGGAGTCGTCTCCAAAATCGTTCTGTTCCTGCTCTTCTGCTTCTCCGTCATCTCTTGGGCCGTGATTCTCTACAAGTGGGCCACGTTCAGGGCCTCCGATGCGGAGGATGGACGGTTCCTGGCCGTCATGGCTAAAGCGAAAGACGTGGATGAAGTCTCGCGTCATGCGTACCGGATCACGGGCAGTCCGTGCGCGAGAATTTTTCACGGGGTCGTCGAACGACTGGGCCGTGAGACTTGGGAATTGGAGCATGCGGACGGGCCGCCGTTCGATCGTCACGTGATGGAGCGTACCGCCTCGCACATCGCTCAAGGGCAGATCGCCAGACTGGAAGCGTTCCTGCCGTTTCTGGCCACGACGGGCAACATTGCGCCGTTCGTGGGTCTGCTCGGCACCGTGATGGGCATCATCGATTCCTTCCGCGAAATCGGCACCCAAGGCACCGCCAGCATCGCCGCGGTGGCGCCTGGCGTGTCGGAGGCGCTGATCGCCACGGCGGCCGGGCTCTTCGCCGCGATTCCGGCTGTGATTGCGTACAACTATTTTCTGTCCCGCATCCGACGGACGGCCTTTCGCATGGATTCCGTGACGGTCGAACTGCTCGCCATGCTGACCGCCAAGATGAAGAAGCCGGTTCCCGTGGGAGCCAAGGGATGATTCTCGAAAGCCGGCAGCGTCGATTCCTGGCGGAGATCAATGTCATTCCGCTCGTCGATGTCGTGCTGGTGCTGTTGATCATCTTCATGGTGACGGCGCCCATGCTCTATCGCGGCATGGACATCAAGCTGCCCACGTCCGCGTCGAACACGATCAAGCCGGAAATTCGAGCGGTCCTCACCATTGAAAAGGACCAGCGCCTGTACCTCGACAAGGACCAGGTGAGCCTGGTTCAACTCGATCGAAAACTGCGCGTGCTGAAGGAAGAGCATGCCGACGTCTCGCTCTATTTGCGCGCCGACCGCGACGTGCCCTATGGCGTGGTGGTCCAGGTCATGGACAGCGTCAAGAAAGCGGGCATCGAGAAGCTCGGGATGGTGACCGATCCCACCGGGCCCGAACGTGTTTCGGATTCCGTGGGTGGACCGAAGAAAAGGTAAGGAGCCCGGGGCATGGTCCAGGCATCCACACCGGCCGACGGTTGGTTCGAACAGGACTGGCAGGCGAATATGGGGCGCCGTCTCGGGCGCGCCACGGCGTGGTCGCTGGCTCTCCATGTCGCCATCCTCGCCTTGATCATGCTCGTGCGGCTGCCTCACCATGGAGAGCGTCCGCTGTCCTCCATCGAAGTGAACTTAGCCACGCTGCCGACTCCGCCGGCGCCGGAGCCGCCGAAGGCGGTGGAACAGCCGAAGCAGCATCAGAAAGCGGTGGAGACTCCGAAACCTGCACCCGTGAAACCGGCGCCGCCGCCGGTGCCGGTCAAGCCGGTGCCAGTCCCGGCCCCGGTTCCGGTCCCAGCGCCGGCCCCGGCTCCGTCTCCCGCGGTCCAGAAAGCGGCGCCGGCGCCCATCCCCGTTCCGGTGCCGCCGGCCAAGACGTCCAATGACATCCTGCGCGACGTGATGAAAGGTGTGGAACTCCCGCCTGACGCGCCGAAGTTCGGCGAGTTCAGCCCGAGCGAGAAAGCCAAGAAAGCGCAGTTGAAGCTGCCCGACGTACCGGTCGCGTCCGAGCCGAAACAGGCTCCTGCGACGGCCTCCGATCTCAAGCCGCGGCCTTCGTTGACCGAAGATTTGACGAAGGAACTGGATGAGGAGTTCCAGAAAATTCGCAAGCCGGAACTGCCGAAACCGGCGCCGATCCGATCGGAGCCTGCCAAACCCACGCCCGCGCCGCCGCAGATGGAGGCGAAGGCGCCCAGCATCAAAACGGTGGACACCGCGCTCAAGGTGCCCGGCATCGCGCCCGGGTCCAACGCCTATCTGGCGAGAGTCCGGCAAAAGATCAGCAGTCTCTGGGCCGCGCCGCCCGTCGACGTGACCGGACACACCTACGTGGTCATCATCAAATTCCGGCTGCATCGCGATGGCTCGGTCACCGGCGTGACAATTGAGCAGTCCTCGGGCAACGAGTATTATGACTTGGCCGGCAAGCGCGCCGTGGTGAGCGCCATTCCGCTCCCCGCGTTTCCTGGCGAGCTGACGGAACATTACTTCGACGCGCACTTCACCTTCATGGTCGGCGAACAGCAAGGGTAACGCATGCGGCTTCGTACGGTTCTCCTGACGGCGCTCAGTCTCGTCATCGCGTTCGTGGGCATTCTCGAATCGGGGGCAGCGGATGTGTTTCTCGAAGCCACGCGGCCCGACTTCCAGAAAATTCCGCTCAGCGTGGCGGGCATTCAAAACAACGGCGGCCCCGAATGGCTGGCGGGCCGCATCGAGGAAGTGCTGAAAGCGGACGTGCGCCGCTCGTTGGTCTTTTCGCTGATCGATCTGTCGAGCGTCGGCATCAAGGTCAGCAATCTGGGATCCGGTCCTGATCCCGCCTTTAAGCAAGCGGCCGAGCACGGCGTGTCGGTCATCGTGTGGGGCAAGGCCGGCATGAAAGGGAGCGACAAGGACCGGGATGTGGACGTCCATATGGACGGGTACGTGTACGACGCCGGCAGCGACGAAGTCGTGGGCGGGAAGCGGTACGTCGGGTCGTCGTCCGTGGTGCGGCTCATGGCGCACCGGTTTGCCGACGAACTGGTCTTCCGCTATACGGGCGAACCCGGCATCGCGCGAACGAAGGTGGCGTACGTCTCGGAGCAGGGGCCGGCTCGCGAATTATTTGTGATGGATTACGACGGCTACGACGCGCGCCAGTTGACGGCCGACGGCTTTTTGAATCTCATGCCGCGCTGGTCGCCGGACCGCCGCTTTCTGGTCTTCACCGCCTACCGTAACCGGAACACCCAGGACATTGACATGATCGAATTGGCGACCGGCAAGCGCTGGACGATCGTCTCCCTGGGCGGATTGAATATCACCCCTACGTTGTCCCCCGACGGAAATTTTTTGGCCTTCTCGTCCAGCTATGAAGGCAATTCCGAACTGTACCGGATGGATACGCGGACGAAGGCGATTCAGCGGCTGACGACCAACGCGTCCGGGGATTTGTCACCGGCATGGTCGCCCTCTGGCCGTGAACTTGCATTTACGTCGGACCGCAGCGGGGGGCCGCAAATTTTCTTAATGAGCGCCGACGGCTCTAACGTCCGCCGGCTGACCTTCGAGGGGGATTACAATGCCGCGCCCGCCTGGTCGCCGAGGGGAAATTGGATCGCGTATGTCTGCCGTACGCCAAAGAAGGAATATAAGCTCTGCCTCATCACTCCCGATGGCCAGAAGCGCGTGCAACTGACGACGGGACCAGGGGTTGATGACTCCCCCTCCTGGTCTCCCGATGGCCGGCATCTGGTGTTCAGTTCGACGGCCGATGGTAAGAGCCAGATCTATATGATCAATGCGGACGGAAAGGATTTGGAGCGCCTTACGTTCACGGGCACGCATAACAGCGCCCCGGCTTGGTCTCCGGCATCCTAGCGGAGCCACAAGCCCTGTCCGAGGTCGTCCCTTTGTAGTCAAAAGAGGACACCTTTGTATGGAAAAGGCGACACTTTTTACACAGGAGGGGTTACCCATATGAATCACGCACGTCCCATGCTCTATGTGCCGCTGATCGTTGGATTGGCGTTGATAGGGGCGCCGGGCTGCTCAAAAAAATCGGTGCAGTCGGGCGGCGACGCACAATCCTCCCAGGGCGGCATGGCGAGGACAGCTCCGGGGTCTGCGGGGAGCATGGATACCAGCAGCAGCACCAGCGACGGGGCCAGAGGCGGCGCCTCACCCAATTTCCCCGATACGTCGCTGGCTGGGAGCCGCGACTCCTCCACCGGTCTACGCGGATTGGACAAGAATCCTGCCGAAGAGCGGGTGGGTGGAGGCGGGACGCTCCTTGCCAAGGCTGACCCCGGCTCGGCCGGGCGGCAAATGGAAGATATCCGCGCCGAGCAAGCCGCCTCGGCTGCGGCCGGGTTACGCGATGTCTTTTTCGCCTACGATAGTTTCGCGATCACCGATGAGGGCCGCCATGTCCTGGCGCGCAACGCCGAATGGATCAGGGCCAACCCCGGCGCTCAGGTCAAGATCGAGGGGCATTGCGATGAACGCGGCACCTCGGCATACAATCTCGTCTTGGGAGAAAAACGCGCCAAATCGGTGCGCAATTATCTCGTCGAATTAGGCGTAGCGGCGAACCGGCTCTCCGTGGTGTCGTACGGCAAGGAGCGGCCGTTCTGCACCGAGCACGCGGAGTCCTGCTACGCGCAGAACCGCCGCGGGCATGTGGTCGTCAAAACGGGGCGCTGACATGAGCACGCCGATGGGTCGCATTCAATTGGGTCTCCAGGCTCGAGGCGCTGCGGCGGTTGGCATCGGCGTGCTGAGCGCGCTGTTGTCCGGATGCGTGGCCCAGCAAGCCGATCTCAAGATGACGGAAAAGACGCTCCAGCAGCGTATCAAGCAGTCCAACGACGAGCTGGCGCAGACTCGGGCGCGGCAAAGCCAGGAAATCTCGACGCTCCGCGAACAGGAGCTGCCTCAACTGCGGGGGGAGCTTGAGCGCGCGCTGCACCAAGCCCAGGAACTCCAGGCCAAGCAAGAAGACCTGAAACATCGCTCGGCGCAACTCGAACAACAGACGCGCAAGCTGGAGCAGGTGGCGGCCAAGATGGAAGCCGACAACGCGACCCGCTACGCGTGGGTCCAAAAGAGCCTCGACAACCAGGATGCCAAAGTCTCGGCCCGGCTGGAGGAGATCACCAAGGCCGTTGACGCATCGATGGCCGCCCTGAAGCGGGACATCGTCGAGGCCGTCCAGCGCACGAACGAGGCGCTCGCCAAGCGCGTGGACGTCAAGCTCGACGAGCACCAGAAGGCACTCGTGGAGAATCAGCATCGCCTGGACCAGGTCTCCCAGAAGTTCACCCAGTTCAATCAAGCGCTCACGGGCTTCAAGGACGCCTTGACCGGTCTCAATGAACGCGTCGCGCTGGAGGAGCAGACGTCGAAAAACTTGACCGCCCGGCTGGAGTCGGACGCGAAGACGGCGTCGGGTCATGCCACCGAGGTGAACAAGAGCGTGACCTCGCTGGCCAAGGCGCTGGAGACGGTGGGACAAAAGGTCACCGCTCGGCTGGACGAGCAGGATCAGCGAATCGAAGGGTTGGGGCATAAGGTGACCTCGCGCTTTGACGAGCAGGACCGGCGCATCGAGTCCGTCGCCAAGTCCGTCGAGCAGATCGATGTCAAGCTCGCACAGCGGCAAGTCGCGGCAAGACCGGCCGGCCGCTCTGCAGCGCCCACGGCGGGGTATGAACAACCCCAGACGGTGAACGCTGAGGCGTCTCAGGAGTCCCGGCCGGCTTCCAACGGTCAAGACGACGGCGAACAATCGGCCCCTGCGGTGGTGGCCTCCATTGCGCCACCCAAGGAAACGCCGGTGGCGACGCAGCCAGCGTCCAACGGTGAAGCGGCCGACCGCGTGCGCTACGAGCGGATTCTCGCGCTCTTCCGAGACGGAGACTTGGAAGGGGCCCGCCATGGATTCACGGCGTTTTTGAACGAGTACCCGAACTCGGAGTTGGCGCCCAACGCGCGGTATTGGCTCGGCGAGGCGTACTATGGCAAGAAGGATTTCCGGAAAGCCATCGATGCCTACGACAAAGTGGAGTTGGACTATCCGGGCAGTGAAAAAGTGCCGGCTGCGCTGCTGAAGAAAGGCTACGCCTATCTCGCTCTGAAGGACAAGAAGCGTGCCTCCTCGGCGTTCAAACAGGTGGTCACGCTCTATCCGAAGAGTCCCGAAGCGGGAAAAGCCTCCGACAAGCTCGCCCAGCTGAAGGAGGTACGGTAACCGGCATGAGAGACTGTTATGGCATCAGCTGCATGCTGATCGCGGCCTCCGCGCCGCTGCTGTTTTCGGGATGTGCGAAGCACGCCGACTTTGTGGAATTGCGGGATCAAATGACCACGATCGCGCGGTCGCAGGATCAGGATCACCAACGGCTGGACGCGATGGTGCGGCGCATGGAGTCCGTCGAACGGGCGAAGGACGGGGACTCGGGGCGGGGGCGCGTTGAAGAGTTGGCGACCCGGTTGCAGAAGCTCGAGAGCCGCTTGGCCAAGCTCGAGGAATCCGTCGGCCAGCCCTCGGCCAAGCTCGACGTGGCGCCCGAACCGCGTCTCTCCAAGCCGGCCAAGCCCGACGGCGGGATCACCGGCACCATCGTCCCCGGCGTGCCGGGCATCACCCCAACGTCTGCCTTCAATCTCGCGTACAACGATTACTTGAACGGAAAGTACGATCTCGCCGTTGCCGGCTTCCAGCGCTTCATCAAGGATTTTCCCGGCACCTCCTTGACGCCCAACGCCCAGTACTGGCTTGGAGAGTCGTATTACAATCTGAAAGACTACGGCCGCGCGATTCAGGCGTTCGAACATCTGGTGACGGAATATCCGGGCAACGAGAAAGTGCCGGCCGCGCTGTACAAGCTGGGATTGGCCGCTGCGGAAACGGGAGATCTGGCGAAATCGCGCAAGAATCTGAAGCGAGTCATCGAGGAGTTTCCCACCGCCGACGAATCCAAGCTGGCCAAGAACAAGCTGGCCGAGATTCGATGACGGCCGCCGCCGTGCCGTCCTGTCGTTTTCCCTCCCCGCCACAGTCCCGTTGAGGAGTTCGTGCCGTGACCGACGGCAGCCAGCGCAAGATCCACGTGTTGCCCGGGGATGTGGTGAGCCGCATCGCCGCGGGGGAGGTGATCGAGCGTCCCGCGGCGGTCGTCAAAGAACTCGTGGAAAACAGCTTGGATGCGGGCAGCCGGTCGATCACCGTCGAGATTGCAGACGGAGGACTGAGTCTGATCCGAGTGGCCGACGACGGCGAAGGCATGAGCCGCGAGGACGCGCCGGTGGCCTTTGAACGGCACGCCACCAGCAAGCTCCGTTCGGACCGCGAGGTGTGGTCGATTCGAACGATGGGGTTCCGGGGAGAGGCCCTGCCCAGCATCGCCTCGGTCTCGACGTTGCGGGTCGTAACGGCGACGGCTGGCGCCGCGGTCGGCACGCGCTTGGAGCTCCGGGCGGGACAATTGATCAACGTGGCCGATGCGCCGCCCGTGCGAGGCACCAGCATCGAAGTGGCTGGGCTGTTTCAGAATCAGCCGGCGAGAAAAAAATTCCTCAAGTCGGCCGCGACCGAATTCTCGCACATCAGCCGCGTCGTCCAGCAGGTGGCGCTGGCTTGGCCGGCGGTGCACCTGCGGCTCACCCACAACGGGCAAGAGGTGTTGAACTATCCCGCGGCGTCCTCCCAGCAGGATCGAGTCGGCCAAGTCTGTCCATCGGGCTTCGTCCGGCACAGCGTGCGCGTGGAGGGCGCGTCCATCGGATTGCGGCTCGAGGGGTGGATCATCGATCCGCTGCATGCCGCTGCTAGCCGATCACCTCAAGATCTGTTCGTGAATCGACGCCCCGTGCGCCACAGCGCGGTCTTCCATGCGCTCAACGAAGGGTACAGCTCGTCGCTGGCCAAAGGGTCACACCCGGTGTTCGTCCTCTTCTTGGACCTCGAACCGGACCGGGTCGATGTGAACGTGCACCCCACGAAACGGGAAGTCCGTTTCTCGGACGGCGAGGCGGTTCACGCGCTGGTGCGGCACGCGGTTCGGCAGGCGTTGGGCTCACGGGCCGGGGAACCGCGCGCGACCGTGTCCTTCGGAGAATTGCGCGGAACGAGTGCGCCTCCATCTCGCGCCGATTCCGCCCCGCCCCGATCCGGGGGAGAGGGCCGGCAGCCGTTCTCGGCGCCAGTTCAGCCGGCCGCGCAACTTGAATTCGTCAGCGAGGCGGCGGAGCCGTATGGGGTGGCGCCGTCGCGTGAGGTCCTGCCGCTCGGGCAAATCAACCGGACTTTTCTGGTTGCCCAGATCGGCGGTGATTTGGCCGTGGTCGACCAGCATACGGCGCACGAGCGTGTACTCTTCGAGCGGCTCCTTCAACGGTGGGGCAGCAGCGAACTGGCTTCCCAGCCTCTGCTCATCCCGGAACCCGTCGAACTTACCCCGCCGGAGGTCGCCTTGCTGGAGCGCCATGGAAACGACTTGAGCCGGCTCGGCATCGAGGTGGAGCGGTTCGGTGCGACGACCGTCTTGTTGAGAGCCACACCGGTCGGACTAGGGCCGCTCAATCCCCGCGGCTTGATTCCCGATCTCCTGGACGATCTGAGCCGATGGGAGGATGCGGCGACGCTGGAAGCGCGGGCGCGGCCGCTCCTGGCTTCCATGGCGTGCCACGCGGCGGTCCGCTCCGGGCGACTCATGGACTTGTCCGAGATCAAGGCCTTGATAGAAGATTGGCTGGAGGCCGGATCCATGACCACGTGCCCGCACGGAAGACGGACGGTGTTTCGGTTGAGCACCGACGATCTTGAAAAAATGTTCGGCCGCGCCGGATGGTGAGCGTCCCCGCCAACCATATGGGAACAGAAGCCTTGTTGAGCCACCGACCGCTGGTTGTGGTGATCGGCCCGACGGCCGTCGGCAAGAGTCAGGTTGCCGTGCAGGTTGCCAAGCGGTTGGGAACCGAAGTGCTGACCGCCGATTCACGCCAAGTCTATCGCGGCATGGATATCGGCACGGATAAACCGACGGACGCGGAGCGGCAGGGGGTGCCTCACCGGCTCATCGATCTCGTGGATCCCGACGAGGCGTTCAACACGGGGCGGTACCGGCAGGCGGCCGTCGCCGAGATCGAACGGCTCTACGCCGCGGGATTGGTGCCGGTTGTGGCGGGGGGCACCGGACTGTACATCCGGACCTTGCTGCGCGGCTTGTGTCCGGCACCCCAGGCTGATCCGGCGGTGAGGGCGGAACTGCTTGCTTTGAGCCGCGCGCATGGACCGGAGCGCTTGTATGCGGACCTGATGCGGGTCGATCCCGACGCGGCCCGGCGCCTGCATCCCCATGACGAATCCAAAGTGCTGCGTGCCTTGGAAGTGCATCGGCTCTCCGGCCGCCCGTTGTCCGTCCTCCAGCGAGAACATGGCTTCCAAGAGCGGCCCTTTACGACGCTGGTGGTCGGGCTCACCCGTTCCATGGCGGATCTCTATCGGCGCATTGAGGCGCGGATCGATTGGCAGCTGGCGCATGGAATGATAGAAGAGACCCGCCTCCTGCTCGCGCGCGGGTATGGACGCCACCTGGGTGCGATGAAAGGCTTGGGTTACCGCCAGGTCGCGGCGTATCTGGCCGGTGAATGCAGTTATGAGGAAATGGTCCGCCGGTTCAAGCGCGACACCAGGCATTTTGCCAAGCGGCAAATGACCTGGTTTCGCAAGGAACCCGGCGTGCAGTGGGTCGGCGTGGAAGAGACGGAGCCGCTTCCCCGCATCGTCGAGCGGGTCGAGGCGCACATCGAGCCGTTCTTGCGGTGTCTGGACGTGTCTGCTCCGATGGCGGCGGGTGAGTGCAGAGGAGGGGGATGAGCAGCATGAAACGAACGCGATCGAAGATGCCAGCGACGGTGGGAGTGATCGGTGGCAGCGGGCTCTACGATATTGAAGGGCTGAAAGACGTCCGCGAAGTGAGGGTCCGCACGCCGTTCGGTTCGCCGTCGGACGCCATTGTGCTCGGCACGCTGGAGGGAGCCGGGATTGCCTTCCTCTCCCGCCACGGACGCGGCCATCGGCTGAATCCAAGCGACATCAATTATCGCGCCAACATCTACGCCTTGAAGTCGCTGGGCGTGTCCCGCGTGATCTCGGTCAGCGCGGTCGGCAGCATGAAGGAATCGATCCGTCCCGGCGACGTCGTGCTCCCCGACCAGTTCATCGATCTGACGAAGCGGCGGGCGTCCACCTTCTTTGAGCAAGGGTTGGTCGCACACGTGGCGTTCGGCGACCCGGTGTGCGCCGCGCTCGCGCGGGAGTTGAGCGCCGGCGGAGAGCGGCTCGGGGCCTCGCTGCACCGGGGCGGCGTCTACGTGTGCATGGAGGGACCGCAATTCTCGACGAAAGCTGAATCGCGCCTGTACCGGCAATGGGGCGTCGACGTCATCGGGATGACCAATATGCCGGAGGCGAAACTGGCGCGCGAGGCCGAACTCTGCTATGCCACGCTGGCGCTGGTCACGGATTATGATTGCTGGCACGAAACCGAAGATCCAGTGACGGTGGAGGCCATTCTGGAGACGCTGCACCGCAACGTGACGCTGGCCAAGCGGTGGCTTGCGGCGGTCGTGCCGGCGGTGGCCGCGCTGCCCGCGTGCAGCTGCCAGTCCGCACTGACGAATGCGATCGTCACCGCGCCGAATGCCGTCACGCCGGCCGCGCGACGGCGTGTCGCCTTGCTGACGAAACGAGTCTCCGCGGAACGGAAAGGAGCACAGTAGCCATGGGCAAACTGTTGGTCGTCGGATCGGTCGCGTTGGATACGGTGAAGACGCCCTTCGGGGAAGGTACGGAAATTCTTGGCGGGTCGGCGACCTACTTCTCCACCTCCGCCAGTTTCTTCACCAGCGTCGCGTTGATCGCCGTCGTGGGGGAAGATTTTCCGGCGCAGCATGTGGAGTTTCTCAAAAGCCGCGGCGTCGATCTGACGGGATTGGAGCGGCGGCCCGGCGCCACGTTCCGCTGGAAGGGCGAATACACGCATCAGCTGAACGAAGCCCATACCTTGGACACGCAGCTCAACGTCTTTGAAACCTTCCGCCCCAAAATCCCGGAGGCCTACCGGTCGCCGGACGTGCTGTTCCTCGGCAACATCGATCCGGAGCTCCAGTTGGATGTGCTCGGGAAAGTGCAGCGTCCGGGATTGGTGGCCTGCGACACCATGAATTTTTGGATCAACGGCAAGCGCGAAGCCCTGTGGAGGGTGCTGGAGAAAGTCGACATTCTGATCATCAATGACGGAGAAGCGCGCGCGTTAGGTCAGGATTCCAATCTGGTGAAGGTCGCCAAGTTGGTGTTGGCGAAGGGGCCCAAGCATCTCATCATCAAGCGCGGCGAGTACGGGGTCCTCATGTTCAACGACCAACACGTGTTCGGGGCTCCCGCGTTTCCACTTGAGGACGTGCGCGATCCGACCGGCGCAGGCGATACCTTCGCGGGGGGCTTTCTCGGGTACTTGGCCGCGACAGGGAACCGATCTCCCGAGGCAATGAAGCAGGCGATCATCTTCGGCAGCGTCATGGCGTCATTCACCGTAGAAGCCTTTAGTCTTGACCGATTGCGCCTGCTGGATTACAAAGAGATCCAAGATCGGTTCCGGGAGTTCAAGCGACTGACACATTTCGAGGATCTGGCGTGAGAGTGGATCCCTCATTCAATCATTATGTCATGGTCTGCGTTGGCGTGGCGGCGGTCACGTTCGCCGCCTGCGGGACCAGCGAAGAGACCATCAAGAAAAGCAGCGGGTACTACCAAGAAGGCGTCGCGTCGCTGTCCACCGACCGCCAGAAGGCGTTTGTCTCGTTTCAAAAGGCGGTCCAGTTGAATCCGCAGAACAAGGACGCGCATTACGGACTCGGCCACCTGTACGCCATGCAGGGCAAGTACTCGCAAGCGGAGGACCAGTTCCGGCAGGCGATCGAGATTGATGAAGCGTTCTCCGAGGCGTACACGTACCTTGGTCAAGTGCTGGCCAGCCAGAATCGCTGGGATGAGGCCATCAAGGCCTACCGACAAGCGCTCGCGAATCCGTTGTATCCCACGCCCGATCTCGCGCGGTTTCATCTGGGACGGGCCCTGGCGCACCAGGGAGATTTGCAGGGGGCCATGGAAGTGCTGGAGGACGCCGTCGCGGTCAATCCACCGAGCATTTCCCCCGCTATGACCAATTTGGAGCTGGCCCGCGTGTATTACAAGCTGGGATACAACACCAGAGCCCGGGAGGTCCTCCTCAAGGTGACCGAGATGGACAAGGGCGGCGAATACGGGACAGCGGCCGCCGAGCTGCTCTCGCGGCTCAAATCTTAAAGGGGTTATGGAATCAGTCGGCGAATTCTTCAGACAAGTCCGGGAGACGAAGGGCCTGACGGTGGACGAGGTGGCGTCGAAGACGCGCATCCGTTCCGACTTCGTCAAAGCCCTGGAAGACGGCAACTTCGCCAAGTTGCCCGACCAGGTGTTTGCGAGAGGGTTCGTGCGCTCGTATGCGCGCTCGCTGGGGCTCGATGAAGAGGACGCGATCCACCGGTTTATCCAATCCGCCGGGGCGTTCTACGAGAAGCAGGACGAGCGTGAGCGGCTTCGGGTCCGGCAGGCCGAAGAGGAGCGCAAACGCCAAGCCAACCGCAAGGCGGTGGCGGTGGCAATCGGGATTGCTGTGCTCACGTTGATCTTCCTGCTGAGCCGTGAGCAGTCCTCCGTGCTCAGGCGGACCAGCCCGGATCTGCCTGTGCCCAAGCGCAGCGTCGCGGCGTCCAAGGAGGCGTCCGAGACGATGCCTTCCGCGCTGCCGGAGCTTCCGCCGATCACTCCGAAGGCTCCCGAGACGGCGGCTGCAGCCTCCAAATCCCTTGCGGAGACGGTCCGCCCGGCAGAGGAGACCACACCGCCGTCGACGGCTGCGAAGCCTGCGGAAACCGTATCCACCGTGTCGCCGGCCTCGGACGGTCCGCTCGGCGGCATTTCGCTCGAAGGCGGCGGAGGCGGCGCCGATGGTCAGCTCGTCCTTGACCTCGAAGCGACTGAATTAAGCTGGGTCGTCGTCCAAATCGACAACGGCAGCCCGCAGGAAGCATTGCTCCGGCCTGGTGAGAAGGCACATTGGAAAGGACAAGATCAGTTCATTCTGACGCTCGGCAACGCCGGGGGGGTGAAGGCTCAGCTCAACGGCAAGCCGCAAAAACCCTTCGGCCCAAGCGGCAAGGTCGCGCGCGATATCGTCCTCAAGCGGTAGACGGGCTCGCAATCCTCATGACCTTTCACTAATCGATAACGGTCGCGCGGTGCATGAGGCAACTCAGAGTACGTTGAGGCGCAATGGTGCCACGATTGTACCTCGACTCCTTCCGCTCCCTCCGGAACCCCGCTGAAATGCTTACATTCGCATGGCTGCGCATGCACGATAAGTGGCATGGTCTTTGATCTCTTGGTGTGCGTGGCGGGCGTGGCTCTGTTGACAAGAAACGAAGGGCATTGCTATAGTCCGCCCGTTTTACCGGCATTTGTGTAAGCGAGTTTTACACGGCGGCGGCTTCGGCCGAGTTCATGTGGGATTTCAACACAAAGGAGGACGTGTGATGGGGTATCTTTCCAAGTTCTTGGGTATCAGTGCAGCCCTCATGTTGATGTCGGCGACCGTTGTCGGTGCCGAAGAACGGGATCCGTTGAAGCCCCGTGTCCCGGCTGACCAGATGGCCGATGCCAAGGCGTTGAAGAACCCGGTGGCCGCGACGCCGGAGAATATTGCAAAGGGCAAAGCGTTGTTCGAGGGAAAGGGCACCTGCTTTAACTGTCACGGCAAGGAAGGCAAGGGCGACGGACCTGCAGGCCAAATCCTCAACCCCAGCCCGCGTGACTTCACGAACTGCAAGTTCCACAAGAAGCGGAAGGACGGCGAATTGTTCTGGGTCATCAAGAACGGCAGCCCGGGAACGGGCATGGTGTCATTGATCCCTGCCGCCATCACCGAAGAAGAAGCCTGGACGATCATCAACTACGAGCGGAGCTTCTGCAAGGGCGAGTAATCCCTCGCAACCGCGCGGTATGCACGGAAGGGTGAGGAGGCAACTCCTCACCCTTTTTTTATGGTCCCCAGGTAGGCGTCGCCTGCTCCGGCATGTCCCCTTCTCACGTCGCGGCTCTCAAGAGAGAAATCACCTAGAAAACACACTTGACACTCACCGAGTCGACTCTGTAGATTCGCCTACCGCATTATTAGGAATAAAAACTGAAACGCGTGGTGGGCTGGTCAGCGGTGGAAACGACTTCTTGTCCCAATCCTTCGCCGGCTCACTCGCTCCTCTCCGCTGACACCGGCCTGACCTGTCTCTTGATCTTGGCCCGGTTCCACGATCTGCCGGCCGACGCGGCACAATTGCGTCACCAATTCGGGCGGGCCGGGTCTGCGTTCTCGGATATCGAAGTGCTGTGTGCGGCCAAGCACGTGGGGCTGAAGGCGCGCCGGCTCCGAGCGACGTGGCAGAAACTGGCGGGGATGCCCATGCCGGCCATCGCGAAGCGAACTGACGGCACGTATCTCGTGCTCGCGAAGGCGGAGGCCGACAAAGTGCTCATCCACGATCCTGCCTGCGCGCGCCCCCTCGTCGTGCCGCGGGCTGAATTTGAACCGCGGTGGACGGGTGAGGTGCTGCTGATCACGAAGCGGGCGGGACCCGGCGCGCCAGATGTCACCTTCAATCTGGCCTGGTTCATGCCGAGTCTGATGAAGTATCGCCGGTTCTTCGGCGAGGTGCTCATGGCGTCGTTCCTTTTACAGCTGTTCGGCCTGCTCACGCCCCTCTTCACGCAGGTCGTGATCGACAAGGTGCTCGTCCATAAAGGCTTCACGACCCTTCACGTGCTGGCGGCCGGGATGGTCGTGCTCGCGCTCTTCGAAGCGGTGCTGGGCGGTCTTCGCACCTATCTGTTCGCCCATACGACGAATCGGATTGATGTGAGTCTCGGCGCGCTCTTGTTCCGGCATATCCTGGCGCTCCCCATGGCCTACTTCGAAGCGCGGCGGGTCGGGGATACGGTCGCTCGTGTGCGGGAGCTGGAACACATCCGCCAATTTCTCACCGGCCATTCCGTCACGGCCGTGGTGGACCTCCTCTTCACGGCGCTCTTTCTTGCGGTGATGTGGTTCTACAGTGGCATGCTCACCCTGGTGGTGGCGGCCTCGCTCCCGCTCTATGCCGTGCTCTCGCTTGCGATTACGCCGGTGATCAGAACGCGTCTGAACGAAAAGTTCCATCGGGGCGCTGACAATCAAGCGTTTTTGGTTGAAACCATCGGCGGCATCCAGACGGTGAAGGCGCTGGCGGTCGAACCGCCGCTCCAACGGCGGTGGGAGGAACAGTTGGCAGCCTATGTCGCGGCCAGTTTCCGGGCTACGGCCGTCATGACGGCGGCGAGCCACATCGCAGCGGTGATTCAAAAACTGACCGTCGTGGCGGTGCTGTGGGTGGGCGCCTATCGCGTGGTGGAGGGAGAGCTTTCCATCGGCCAACTGATCGCGTTCAACATGTTGTCGAGTCAAGTCACCGGACCCCTGTTGCGCATCGTCAATTTGTGGCAGGACGTTCAGCAAGTGGGCATTTCCGTCCAGCGCCTGGGTGACGTGCTGAACACCCGCCCGGAGCCCTCGTACAACCCGGCGCGCACCACCTTGCCTCAGGTGAAAGGGGACGTCCTCTTCGACAACGTCACGTTCCGGTACCGCGCCGACGGTCCGGAGGTGCTCCGGCATGTCTCCTTTGCCGTGGAGGCGGGACAGGTCATCGGTATCGTGGGGCGATCGGGCTCCGGGAAGAGCACTATCGCCAAGCTGATCCAACGCCTGTATGTCCCGGAGCGCGGGCGCGTGGTGGTCGACGGGGTGGATCTTGCCCAAGTCGATCCGGCGTGGCTGCGGCGGCAGGTGGGCGTGGTCCTGCAGGATAACGTGTTGTTCCATCGCTCTGTGCGGGACAACATCGCCTTGACGGATCCGGGGTTGGCGATGGAGCACGTCATGCAGGCGGCAAAGCTGGCAGGCGCCCATGACTTTATCGTCGCCTTGCCGGATGGCTATGACACGGTGGTCGGAGAACACGGCTGCATGCTGTCCGGTGGGCAACGCCAGCGTATCGCCATCGCCCGGGCGCTAGCGGCCAACCCCCGCATTCTGCTGTTCGACGAGGCGACGAGCGCGCTGGATTACGAATCGGAGTCTGTCATTCAACACAACATGGATTGTATCTGCCGGGGACGCACGGTGTTCATCATTGCCCACCGCCTCACCACCGTACGGCAGGCTCAGCGCATTCTTGTTCTCGACAAGGGCGAAATCGTGGAGGACGGCTCGCACGCGGACCTGCTCAAGACGAATGGATTCTACGCGGGGCTGTATCGATATCAGGCGACTCCGGTGGCCGCCATATAGGGGACACGCGGTATGGCGTTCGAGACATGGACTCGGCGTTGGACGGCCTGGCGCGAGTCGTGGGCTGCCGAATCCACGTCCGAGTTCCTTCCGGCGGTGCTGGAGATTCAGCATGCTCCGCCATCGCCGATCGGCCGGGCGGTGCTCTGGACGATCGTGGCGGCATTCGCCAGCGGCATCGTCTGGGCGGCGGTCAGTTCGATCGACATCGTGGCCACGGCGCCCGGCAAAGTGATGGCAAGCGGCTACTCCAAAGTCATTCAACCCTACGAAACCGGCGTCATTGCTGCAATCCGTGTCCAGGACGGGGATGCGGTGAAGAAGGGCGACGTCCTGATCGAGCTCGACCCGACGCTGAACCGTGCCGATTACGACCGGGCCGTCAACGAGTGGCTCATGGCGAAGACGGACGCCGCGCGGCTGCGGTCGTTGATTGCTGGCCAAGAGCAGTTCCAGGCGCCCGCCGAGGCGGACCCGGCCTACGTCCAGCTGCAGCAGCAACTGTTGCGCGATCAATCGGCCGAATACCGGGCGAACGTGGCCGCCGCGCGCCATCAGGTCACCCAGCGCCAGGCCGCCGTGGATCAGACGCGCGCGAACATCGTGCGGCTGGAGGCGACGGTACCGATGGAAATCGAGCGCGCCGACGCCTACCGACGGCTGCTGGAACATGAGGCCGTCACGAGGATGGATTTCTTGCAGGCCGAAGCACAGCGGGTCGAGAAAACGCAGGAGCTCGCCGCGGAGCGCAACCGATTGAGCCAGGATCTGGCTGCGCTCGACGAAGCGCAGGATCGCTACCGGGCCCTGGTGTCGAAGTTTCAGCAGTCCAAACAGGGAGAGTTGTCCTCGATGGAAGCCAAAGCGGCCCTGCTGGCGCAAGACATCACGAAGGCCGGGCAGAAGACCGGGTTACAGCGGCTGACGGCGCCGATCGACGGTGTGGTGCAGCAGCTTGCGGTGCACACGGTCGGAGGGGTGGTGACACCGGCGCAGTCCCTGCTTGTCCTGGTTCCGCAGGATGATCCGGTCGAGGTCGAGGCACAGGTCGAAAACAAAGACGTGGGCTTCGTTCGGGAGGGCCAGGACGTGGAGATCAAGGTTGAGGCCTTTCCGTTCACCCTGTACGGCACGATCCCCGGCAACGTCCGCAGCGTCTCGGACGACGCCGCAT
Source organism: Nitrospiraceae bacterium (assembly GCA_040255845.1). Taxonomy (GTDB): domain Bacteria; phylum Nitrospirota; class Nitrospiria; order Nitrospirales; family Nitrospiraceae; genus Nitrospira_D. Next base: position 28,951 of record JBDZVU010000033.1, read on the forward strand.
CGGTCGAACACGTAGGCTTAGTGTATCCCACGCGTGTCCATCTCCGCCGGAACACGATCGCGGTGGAGGGCCGGCAGGTGACGCTGACGCCCGGCATGGCGGTCACCGTCGGAATCAAAACGGGCCAGCGTCGGGTGATCGAGTACCTCTTGAGCCCTCTTCTCAGGGCGATCAACGAAAGCATGAGGGAGCGGTAAACCGCCATGGAGAGCGGCCAGTACAGATCTCTCGCCGCCATCCGCCGAATCCTGACCGCCGGCCTCGGGCACGGTTCCGCCCGAGATCGCGCGTGAGACCCGCAGGCGCTCCACCGCGCCGTGCCGCCGCGGTGGGGGCGCTGGTCCTTCTGATCGTCGGCGCCGCGGCTCATGGCAGTCCGGCCGAAACGCCTCCCCCAGTGTTGCATCTCAGTCTGGCCGACACTCTCGCCGCGGCCGTGGACCGCAATCCGGATGTGGAACTCTACCGAGAACGGATTGAAGCCGCCAGACGGCAGGCACAAACACAATTCGGCGCGTTGCTGCCAAACATCGGGGCGAACGTGCGGGAAAGTCGCCAGACCCAGTTTCTCGGCACCATCGGGCTCGCGCCGGTTCGCACCGATCCGTTCAGCATTTTCGACGCGCGGGTCAATGCCAGCCAGAATCTCTTCAGCCTCAGTCTGATTCAGAAATGGAGATCGTCGCGCGCTTCGCTGCAGGTGGCCGAGCATGAAGCGGCCATTCGCAAGTTCGACACGATGGCCAGCGCCGCGCTCTTGTATATGGAGGGCCTCAAGGCCATGGCTCTGGCGCAGGCCCATGAGGCCAATCGGCAGGTCATGGCCGAGTTGCTGCTCCTGGTGCGCCAGCGTCAACGGGCCGGGCTGGCGACGGGCCTCGATGTCGCGCGGTTGGAGGCTCAGATGGCTCATGAGCGCCAGCAAACGTCGGTGGCCCGCTACGATCTCAGGCACAGCCACTTGGGCTTGGCCAATCTGCTCGTCCTGCCGTTCGATGCGCAGTTGGTGCTGACCGACGATCTCCCAAGGGATGGCTCGCTCATTCCTACCGCTTCTCAAGCGGTGGAAGACGCCTTGACCAACCGGCCGGAGGTCCTTGCGCAGTTGAAGCGTGTTCAAGCCATGGAGCTGATATATGCCTCCATTACCGGCGAACGGGTGCCGGCCCTCGTCGCGCAAGGCGACTACGGACGGATCGGCCATCGATGGAATGAGGCTCTGGAAACCTACACAGTGGCGCTGTTGCTGCAGGTGCCCCTCTTTGACGGGGGACAGCGGGAAGGACGGATCGCGGAGGCGCGGAGTCAACTGCGCCAAGAAGCCTTGCGGATGCAGTCCGTCGTGAACCAGGTGAAGTTGGAAGTCCATGATGCGCTGGCTGCGCTGACGTCCGCCAACGAGCAAGCCGAGGTCGCACATGCCGGGCTGCACGTGGCGACACGCGAACTCGATCTCGCGCGAGAACGCTATGCGGTCATCACGACCGCCAGCTATTTTGAGCTGACGAACGGGCTCACAAGTGTTGCGCGCGCCCGGGAAAATGTCGTCGAAGCCCTCTTCCAGGCCTATGCCGCCCGCATCCATCTGGCCCGTTCGACGGGGACGTTGAGCGGGCTCCAATCGGGGCACTGAGATTGCGCATGCCTGTCACGCACAACTTGCGGCCGCGAGACCCCTGCGATAGAGTCTGCGCCGGATCATGCGCTTTTTGGATCAAGAGCCACTGGCGGCCTTGCAGGACGAGTTCCGCATCTCCATGCGGCGATTGCTGAAGGAACTTAGCGGGGAACTGCATGGAGACTACGGTGACCTGGCGAAGGAATTCGGAATCCAGACCACCTTCCTAGACCTGCTCGCCGGCGCGATTCCGACCGAGGCCTATGCGAATTGGAAAGTCGTCGGGTGGATCGAATCGCTGAACGACCTGGTGTACCTCCTCGACATCCTCAGGCAGTGGAGAGCCGAGCGAGACCGCACCGAGTTTGCGGAACAATTGTTCGAGGAGTGCCAAGAAAAGTTTTTCGAGCACGGCTATCTGGACGACTTGTTTCCTGCCGGGCGTGCGCAGAAGGCCGGTTTGGAGGGGCGCCTTCGGGCCCTGTGCAGACGGCTGACTCAGGAAGTGGCGCAAGAAAGTCTGTGGTTCGACCCC
>JBDZVU010000120.1:0-7065 GCA_040255845.1 Nitrospiraceae bacterium
GAGAGCGCAGCATGTGAGGACCTTGGAACGCGTGGAGACTCAGGGAATTTCTGGATTCGCGATCCACCCTATCAAGGAAGGCGGTTCGGTTGCAAACCAAGGAATGAACCACCTAGAATGCGCGCCATGTCAGTCTTGCGGCCCGGGGAGCGACTCCATCTCGTTGATAAAAAAGGGCGTCAATACGCGCTGACCCTCAAGGCCGGGGAGGTCTACCAGTTCAGCGGACAGACGATCCCCCATGACGACATCATCGGCCGTGCAGATGGCAGCCTCGTAACCCTGTCCGGCGGAAAGCAAATGCTCGCCTTACGTCCCACCTTCGGCGAGTACGTACTCAAGATGCCACGCGGCGCACAGGTGCTCTATCCCAAGGATCTGGCGCTCATTCCCATGTGGGCGGATGTGTATCCGGGAGCACGGGTGTTCGAAGCCGGAACCGGCTCCGGAGCGCTGACCATGGCGCTGCTCCGGGCGGTCGGGCCTACCGGGCTGGTCGTGACATACGAAATGCGCGAGGATTTTGCCCGTACGGCTCTGACCAACATCGAGCGCTACATGGGACCAGTCTCGAATTTGGCGGCCCTGCGGAAGAATGCCTATGAAGGCATCGACCTGCTGGACGACGGGCGCCCGTTCGACCGCGTGGTTCTCGATCTGCCGGAGCCGTGGCAGGTGGTCCCCCATGCGGCAGCCGCTCTTCGGTCCGGAGGGGTCTATCTGAGTTTTGTGCCCACCGTTCCCCAGGTCATCCAGACGGTGGAGGCGTTGGAGCGCGCTACCGTGTTCGGCATGGTGCAGACGTTTGAATCCTTGCTGCGCACGTGGACCGTCCAAGGGCGCAGCGTGCGGCCGGATCATCGCATGGTGGCTCATTCAGGGTTTATCACGGTCGCCAGAAAAGTCGATCCAGGTCTCGCGGCGCTTCGCGTTCCGGCAGAAGATGAAGCACGACCGGAAGGACAGGGGGCGATGGAGGGTGACGGCGAATGAACCGCGTGTCGAAGAAGGTGGCGCTGATTACCGGTGGCAATGCCGGGATCGGCGAGGCCGTGGCCAAGACGCTCGCACGGGAGGGTGCGGCCGTGGTCATTACCGGCCGGCGTGAGCACGAACTGGAGCGGGTCGTTCAAGACATTCGCCGGGAACACGGCCACGCGCTGGCGGTTACCGGCTCGGTCACCGACGAGCAGCATGCGCGCGCGGCGGTGGAACAGACCGTGCGGCAATTCGGATCTCTCGACATCCTGGTCAACAATGCGGGGATCGGCGATTTTGGCCGCCGCCTTCATGAAATGGACGACAGCACCTGGCAGCAGGTCATGGAGATCAACGTGACCGGCGTCTTCCGCATGACCCGCGCCGCCGTGCCCCAGATGCTCAAGCAACAGAGCGGCTCGATCGTGAATATCTCCTCCATTGCGAGTCTCGTCGGACTCCCGTTGTTGCCCGCCTATGCCGCGTCGAAGGGAGCGCTCGATGCCCTGACCCGGGCGATCGCCATCGATTACGCAAAGGAGGGTATCCGCTGCAACGTGGTGAACCCGGGCCTCACGGCCACGCCCATGGCCGCGCCGCTCCTCACCAATCCTGACCAGCTCGAAGCTATTTTGAAGGACTATCCCATCAAGCGAATGGGCACGCCTGAGGAAATCGCCCATCTCGTCCTCTTCCTGGCTTCCGATGAGGCGGCGTGGGTGACGGGGGCGAGCTATACCATTGATGGAGGCAAGACGGCCTGGTAACCGGGCTGCGAACTGGTATGGACATCAACGCGCAGACGCGGTTTTGCGGCGTCATTGGGAATCCCGTCGAGCACTCGCTGTCACCGGCGATCCACAACGCCGCATTCCGCGCCGTCGGCTTCAACGCCGTGTATCTTGCCTGGCGCGTCGAAGCGATACTCGATGCCATCCGCGGTCTTCGGGCCCTCGGCAATTTTCTCGGCGCCAGTGTCACGATCCCCCATAAAGTCGCGGTTATGGCTCTCCTCGATCAGGTGGAGGACACGGCACGGCGAATCGGCGCCGTGAATACGATCGTCAGCGAACAAGGCCGCCTCGTGGGGTACAACACCGATGCCACGGGAGCGTTACGCGCGCTTCGGGAAGGCGGGGTAGATCTCCAAGGCGCACACGTCGTGCTGCTGGGGTCCGGCGGTGCCGCCCGGGCGATCGCCTTCGCGCTGAGCAGCGGGACACAGGTGTCCAAACTTACGTTACTCGGGATTGACCAACAGGAGCGGTCGACTCTTGCACGCGACGTGCGGGCTGCGTCGGAACTGCCGGTTGAGGACGCGCATCTTGACGAGGACAGCCTTGCCAAGTTTCTTCCGCAGGCCCAGGTCCTGATCCACTGCACCCCGGTCGGCATGTCGCCGAAGAGCGATGTCAGTTGCGTCCCGTCCAGATATCTTCATCCAGGTCTGGTGGTGATGGACATCGTCTACAACCCGAGGGCAACCCGGTTGCTGCAGGATGCCTCCCGAGCCGGCTGCAAGACGATTGCCGGCCTGGAGATGTTTCTGCATCAGGCGGTGGCTCAGTTTGAACTGTGGACGAACCGACCGGCGCCCGTCGAGGTGATGCGGCGTGTGCTAGAGGACCGCTTCAGATGAACGTGGTCTTGATCGGATATCGCGGGACGGGCAAAAGCACCATCGGGAAGCTCCTGGGCGTCCGGCTTGGGTGCGAGGTGGTCTCGACGGACGCTGAGATCGTCAGGCGCGCGGGGCAGACCGTGCCAGAGATTGTGGCACAGCACGGCTGGGAGTACTTTCGTGACTTGGAAACCAAGGTCTGCCGCGAGGTCGGAGCAAGGGACGGCCTGGTGATCGATACCGGGGGAGGCGCCATCTTGAGGCCGCAGAATGTGGAGGCTCTCAAGAAGACCGGGCGGGTATTCTGGCTCCGGGCAGCGGTGGAAACGATCGCCGAGCGCATCGGCGGAGACACGCAGCGCCCCTCGTTGACCGGCACAAAGTCCTTCATCGAAGAGATTCACGACGTGTTGCAGGACCGCACGCCGAAGTATGCCGCGGCGGCCGATCATATCATCGAAACGGACCATCGTGCTGCGGCGGACATTGCGGATGCCATCCTGGCGTTATTGCACGACGAACAACCCGCATCGTCTGGCCGTCCTTGACAACCCTCATAAACCCGTGCTTCTAGTACGGCGTGCGCCCGTAGCTCAGTTGGATAGAGCGCCGGGCTTCGAACCCGTAGGTCGCAGGTTCGATTCCTGCCGGGCGCACCAAACCTTCAATCACTTAGCCCACCAACCGTATCCGCTCCAAGGGCCCAAGTGGCACCGTTGTCCGAATCATGGCAGCTCAGGTGAATTGAGCTGAAAAAAATCAGCTACCTCGACCACAGCATCTGCGTTGAACTGACATAGTCACTGATTTCCACAGCCGACTTGGTATATGTGGCCCCTTGGGTCCGAAACTTCCATAGTGGAGAGGAGAATACGATGAGCATCAAATTCCTAATCGTGTGGCTGGCGGTAAGCGTGCTCGCTGCCGGTGGCTGCTCGAAGGTGAAGGCGATGTACGAGGATAAGAGGTACGACGTCAGGGTTCGCACAAGTGTCGAGCCGTCCATCGACTTCTCCTCGTTTCATACCTTTGCCCATTCGGGGATGACGGACAGAGGACGGCAGATCTCGGCCACAGACAACAATTCTCCGTTGAGGGCGAGGATCAAAGAGATCGTCACCAAACAACTTGTCGCCAAGGAGCTTCGGCAAGTCGGCCTGGAGGAGCGCCCTGACCTGCTCGTGCACCTGTTATTCGCTATGAATGATGCCGATAAGTATCAGGAAGCCACCTTGGTGGTAAATCTGGCTAAATCGTCACAAAAGAAGCGGGTGTGGCAGGTCGTGATCACAGAAACGGTGGGAGACAATTTAGAGAAGAACTTTGAAGTGATCGACAAGGGGGGTCACCAAGGCGTTCAAAGACTATCCACAGGAAAATGAAATGAGGGGAACCTGTGGGGCGCAGGTTCAATTCCGGCCGGGCGCACAAAACCCCCTAGTTCCTCAATCACTTGCGAACAGTGGAACCCGCCCCTCTTTCGCGGCATAGAAATCCGTAGGCGGGTCATCTAAACTTTATGTCAAGCAGTGAGTCATGCTATGGAGTACTGGAGCCGAGACAGCCACCAATTTGGCGCCTCGTCGCCGGCCTCGAGTAAGGGCGGACCACCTGTGTGGATTCGCCGGTGCCCCTGTTGTGGGAGAACGCTCCAGAAGGCTGATCCCATGAGCCCCTGGTTATGCGACTGCGGGTGGTCCAGTCAATAACGTGCGATAGAGGAGGCGCAACATATGGTTCCTGTCTTGCACGATGTCAAAGCCGGATTCGTCCTTGTCATTGCCTTGGCCATGTTGCTGCTGATCTGTGCGGTTGCCGGCTTGGGGGCGATATTGCGGCCCGTTCGGTGGGCTGATCGGAAATCCCTGCGGTAGGTCGCCGGCTCTGTTACCCCTAGCGGCTTTGTCATGGCCTGACTCTGTCCCTCCTCCTTCGTCGGCCGCATTCGTAGATTTCTTTCAAAATCAATAGCCTAGGCACATTTCACTCACCCCGCCGCGATTCGGCTAAGCCTTTTCCAGCGAGTGCTATATTTGCTTGTGAGTGGAAGAACGAGCCGGGTCATCGGCTAATTGTCAGTTTCGCACAGGAGAAGGTCATGGGAAGAATGCTGGGAAAAGCAGGCATGAGTATCGTCATGGGGGTTGTTGTGTTGTTGGGGCAGGGCTGCGGCATGAAATGGCTCCAGTCTGGGGGCGACAGCGAGACCGGACAGGGCTCAACCGCTGAGAGCCGACGGGGGCAGGCGTCGTCTCCGGCTCCCGGGGCATCACCGGATGGAGCAGCCGACTCCCGCTTTCCCGGCTTTTCCAAAAGCGCTCCAGGCAGCGAATTGAGCGGGTTCTCGCAAAATCCGCAGGAGGAACGTCTCGCGCATGGGCCTGGCAGCTACCAAGCCTCCCTCTCGCCGTCGGATGTCACCGCCCATCGCCGCGCAGAGTTAACCCGAGAAGAAAAGGCGGCGCTTGAAGCCGGACTCCAGGACGTCTTTTTTGGGTACGATCAGTGGATGCTCTCGCAGGCGGGCATGGACTCATTGAACCGGGATGCGAGCTATCTCAAGGACCATCCTGAGGCCGTGCTCAAGATCGAAGGCCATTGCGATGAGCGGGGCACCGCCGACTACAACCTCGTCTTGGGCGACAAGCGAGCCAAGGCTGCCCGCGCCTATCTCATCGAATCCGGCGTCAGTCCGAGACAGGTCTCCATTATCTCGTATGGGAAGGAGCGGCCGTTCTGCTTCGAGCATAATGAATCCTGCTATCAGCAAAACCGTCGCGGCCACATGTTGTTAAGCGTCAAGAAATAAGGACGCGTTTATTTCGGTGAGGGTCCGGGTCTCTCCGGGCCGATTCCACATTGATGAGCGCATGAAAAAGCTGTTTGGTGCCATGGTTTCGCGCAGTCGAAGCCCCGAAGAATCCACGAACGGCCGGCTGGCTTCAGCCGGCCGTTCGGGCTCGCAGGCAGAGCGGCGAATCCAACCCCGCTTTACCGCCCAGTTTCGAGGGTCGTTCTCTGGCTCGAGCGGAGAGAGTCAGGGGCGCACCCTTGACATCTCCGTTGGCGGATGCAAGATCGAAAGTGACATGGCGGTGTCACCGGGCGACGTGTTTGAATGCCGCCTCCATCTCCCGGGCCTGGATTGGCCGCTTCGAATCGACGAAGTGACGGTCCGATGGGTCGAAGGCCGCACGTGCGGAATCGCATTTACCCGCATGCAACCCGAAGAGACCGCAAAGCTCAGGGCTGTGCTGGCCGAGTTAGCGGAGGACGCATAAATCTGCAACGACCCCCCGCGGGCTCCTTCCTGATTAAGACCTGCCTGACCTCTTGGTTGACACCGTCACCACCACTGTCAGAAAGTAGTTCTCTCGTGCATGCTGGCCTGTCTGGCTCACGGGGGTCACAGTTCAATGAGGAAAGGAGAAGAGAGTGGAACAACGGTACGCGATCACGGTCAAGTTTCTCGTTAATGCCGATTCCGCCGAGGATGCAGAAGAGATGGTGGAGACCGCCTGCGAGAAGGCGACGGCTGCATTTTCTGACATGAGCTACGAAGGGATCGAGGACATCGAAGAGGAAGAAGAAGAGTAACCGAGCGCGCAATGGGGAGCAGTCAGACGATGTCATCCTCCTCCACGGAAATCGCCACGCTGGCGGGGGGGTGCTTTTGGTGCTTGGAGGCCGTCTACGACCAGCTGAAAGGCGTAGAAGCGGTCGAATCCGGATACATCGGCGGCCACGAAGAAAATCCGACCTATGAGGCGGTTTGCGCTGGGCGGACCGGACATGCCGAGGCGGTTCGGATCACGTTTGATCCCAAGGTCGTCAGCTATCGGCAGTTGTTGGAAATATTTTTCGTCATTCACGATCCTACGACGCTTAATCGCCAGGGAAACGATGTCGGCACGCAGTACCGTTCGGCCATCTTCTATCATACGGCCGAGCAGCAAGAAATCGCCCAATCCCTCATTGCGGCGTTCAATAAGGAGCGCCTCTACCCAAGTCCGATTGTCACGGAAGTCGTCCCTGCGTCCCAATGGTATAAGGCCGAACCGTACCATCAGGAGTATTACGCGAGAAATCCGATGCAAGGCTACTGTCAGTTCGTCGTCGCGCCAAAAGTGGCCAAATTCCGCAGACAATTCGTGTCTCAGTTGAAGCGCTGATCCCACATGCTCAGCGCTCGAACCAGCCGGTCAACCACTCTCGGACCCGCGCCAGCGGATTTGGTGTTTGGTAGATCTGGTGGGGGCCGATCATCACCTCGCTATGAGGAGGGCAGAACGGCCACTCGGCCGAGGGGTTGCCTTGCACCTGTACGATCATCATCTGAGGTGCGGCGAGCTTCCGAAGGATGATGAGCGGATGATCGGGATCCAGCAGGCATGCCTCTGGTTGAGCCGACTCAGAGTTGCCCGCGGTGGGTATGTCGCGCTGTTGCCCGTGGGAGAAGACCGTAT
>JBDZVU010000178.1:0-1884 GCA_040255845.1 Nitrospiraceae bacterium
CGCGTTGGAGCAGGCGGACCTACGGCCGCTCGGAGGCGAGTTCGAGATGGAGGTGCGTCCCACGGCGGAAGGCGCGCTCAATCTCTTGAAGGAGCGGGCGGTGGATCTGGTGCTGACGGACATGATGCTGCCGTCGATGGACGGATTGGATCTGACCAGCCGTATTCAAGCCATCGATCCGAATCTCCCGGTGCTTGTCATCACGCGCATGAACGCGGTCAGCATGGCCGTGGAGGCGATGCGCCGGGGTGCCTTCGATTACGTGGTCAAGCCGGTCAATGCCAAAGATCTGGCGATGCGGCTCCACCGCGCCATTCGCATTTCCGAGATTCTGCGGCGCCATGCCGTGTACGAGCATCAGGAACGCCTGGAAGGGGAGGCCAACGCCCTCGTCGGCGTCAGCCCGGCCTTCGAGCGGCTCCTGCGCGGCATTCAGGAGGCGGCCCGTGTCCGTTCCACGGTCCTCATCACGGGCGAGACCGGAACGGGCAAGGGTATGATCGCCCGGGCCATCCATCGCGAGAGCGCCGAACGTGAACGGCCCTTCCAAGTGATCGATTGCACCTCCATTCCGGACGGCATGATGGAAAGCGAGTTGTTCGGCCACGTGCGCGGGGCGTTTACCGGCGCCATCGCCGACAAGCCGGGCTTGATCGAACTGGCCAACGGCGGGTCGGTCTTCCTCGACGAGATCGGCGAGCTGCCCCTCACCTTGCAGGCCAAACTGCTGCGCGTGCTCGAAGAAGGCGAGGTGCGGCCGGTCGGAGGCACGAGAGTCCGGCGGGTGGACATGCGCTTCATCGCCGCCACCAACCAAGATCTCGAAGCCAAGGTCCGAGACGGAAGCTTCCGGCGCGATCTGTACTACCGGCTGGCGGTCGTGGCGATCGCCGTGCCTCCGCTGCGCGAGCGCCGGGAAGACGTACCCGTGATCGCACGGCAGCTCATGGCCCGGCTCTCCCGCGAAATGGGTCGCGCGCGCTGCCACTTCGACGAAGGGGCGATCGCCGCGCTGACTTCGTACGCGTGGCCCGGCAACGGACGGGAACTGCGAAACGTGGTCGAGCGGGCCTTGATGCTCGCGACGGGCGAGATCGTGACGGCCCGGGACATTGAGGCGCTGTTGCCGAGAGCACAGGCCGATGGCGGAGTCCGGGCACAGCACGACCTGACGGCGTTGCCGTACATGGAGGCGAAGGAACGGGCCATCGAGGACTTCACCAAGGTCTACTTGCGCGCGAAGCTGTCCCAGGCGGGCGGGATCATTACGAAGGCCGCCGACAGCAGCGGGATCCCGCGCCAACACTTCTCTCTCCTGATGAAGCGATTTCTGGGAGAAGACCACGGCGCCTGAACGGTGCCTGAATGGGTGCCTTCGGTAACGCGACCCGTGGCTCATCCTCCCCGCTTCGTCCATTTTTCCCGTTCACCGCTTCGCCTGCGTAACAAGAGAACCGTTGATCGGTCCTGATCGACTGCTCCAGGCTGAAAAATGAGCCGCGCCATTCACTGGCATACAGAAATATGCGTCTCTAAATCATTGACATTCATGGCAACCATGGGGATTGCCTGTCGGCTGCATATCGACATAGGCGGCAAATCGGCCAGCGGGCTGACAGCCGATTCGACACGGCGTCCGCTGCGATGAGACTTCCCATTTCACTTCAATAACTTCCATCACATCTCGGTCGCTCACCGTTCTGACCCATCCGGTGGCAGTGCATTTGCTGATGTCCTCTCCGCTGATCGGAGGAGGTGACGTGTGGCTCGTTCGATTGGACAAACGGATGGAAGGGAGGTGGGACGAACCATCGCGCGAGAGAGTCAGCAGTCGTCGTCTTTTTAGCAGGGAGGTTAATCCATGTTTTTGTCACGTCGGCAATT
>JBDZVU010000034.1:0-30622 GCA_040255845.1 Nitrospiraceae bacterium
GCAGAAGAGACGCACGCCGGCCTCGTCATCATGGCGACCAACGGGCGCGACGGGTTTCTCGACGTCTTCCGCGGCAGCCACTCAGAGCGCGTGCTCAACAAGCTGTCCTGTCCGCTGCTCAACCTACCGGTGGGGTCGCTCTTGGGATAACCCCGATCGCCGTATCGATCCAGGAGGATCAGCACATACGCAGGCCGGCGTGGGTTCACGTCGAGGGAACCCATGCGTTGGTTGACACCGCCCCATGGGGGGCTTAATCTCCGCTCGGCCGTCGAAAACCACCTGGGCGGGGCCAAGGCAACGGACGAGCGAGGGGGCAAGGTACATGAAGAACGTGGGAAGGGCGAGCACATTGGTCTGTGCGGCATTGTTGCTGATCACGGGATGTCAGAGCACAGACCACGCGCCGAAGCGTCAGTTTCATTCCACGGCCATCGATTCCTTCCAGAGCGTGGCCGGCCACTGGGCGGGCGTCATGATCCGTACTCCGCGATCGCGCGAGGAGGATTGGATTCGGGTGATGATTCAGCCCGACGGTCGGTACGAATTCGCCAGTTATCGCACCATCGGCGTGCTCAGCGGGGCCGGGCAATTCACGCTGGCCGACGGCCGATTGGGTGTGAAGACTGAGCGGGGCACAGCGACCGGAACGTTATGGACCGGCGATGACGGGCAGCGGATGCTGCGCTTTGTCGGTCAGCTCCAAGACGGCATGCAGTACACGACCGAACTCACACCGGCCAAATGACACGGAGCACACTTCAATGAGCACCGACAGCGGATTCTGGTCATCGTCCGGGCCGGCCCTGGCCGTTCTCATGCTTCTCCACGGCGCAGGATGCGCCATGAATCCAGTCAGCGGGCATCCCGAGGTGGTGCTGATTTCCGAAGAGCAAGAGAAGAAGATCGGGGCGGAGGAAGCGGCCAAAGTTCAACAGCAGATGGGATTGGTCCAGGACGATGTCTTTACGGACTATCTGAATACACTTGGGTATCGGCTGGCCGAGGCGTCGCCACGTCCCGGAGCAAACTATAGCTTTCATGTCGTCGACATGGAGGAGCCCAACGCCTTTGCCTTGCCTGGCGGTCCCATCTACGTGAGCCGTGGCATCCTGGCGTTGACGAACAGTGAAGATGAACTGGCCGGGGTGGTCGGCCACGAAATCGGCCACGTCGCCGCGCGCCACAGCGTGCAGACGATCTCCAAGCGCGGTCCCTTCGCGGTCGTATTCGGCGTTGCGTCAGGACTGGTGGGATTGGTGAGTCCGGTGGTGGGCAACATCATTGGGGGGGTCGGCGATCTCACGCAGAGCGTGATCTTCTCACCGTACAGCCGCGGACAGGAGAGCGAAGCCGACCGCGTGGGGCAGGAAATGGCGGCCCGGGCCGGATGGGATCCCGCGGGGTTGGCCCGGCTGCTCGGATCGCTGGACCGTGAGGTGCAGCTGTACCAGAACGGGGAGCGGAAACCGAGCTTTTTCGATACGCATCCGCCCACGCCGGATCGTGTGGCCAAGACGGTCGCGCACGCCAAGACACTGAAGCAGGCCCCGACGCCGCCGATCAGCCCCTCGGCCGAGGCCTACGTCCGCCGTTTGGACGGACTGGTCGTCGGGCAGCGAGCCGCCAACGGCGTGATGAAGGGATCCACCTTTCAGCAGCCGGACTTGAACTTCTTCGTGGAGTTCCCGGAGGGCTGGCAGGTGCAGAACACGCCCCAGAAAATTGTCGCGGTGGCCAAGGACGGCGATGCGGCCGTCATCGTCGGGGCCGTTGCCCGGGGCAATGATCCGATGGAGGGCCCGCGACTGCTGGAGAAAAGCAGCAAGCAGAGCGGCATCGTGTCCAAGACGACCCCTGCCACAGTGGGAGGTCTCCCGGCCGCGCGGACGCAGCTTCCCGTGGATGGCAAGGCCATGCTCGACCTCACGTGGGTGGCGCACGAGGGGCTGATCTATCAGTTGGCCGGCCTGGCCACGAACAAGCAGTTCGGCACCCTGAAGCCGGTGCTGGAGCGATCCACGACCAGCTTCCGGCCGCTCACCGCCTCCGAGCGGGCAGCGATCACCGAGAAACGGATCAGATTATTCCCGGGCCGCCAGGGCGAAACGCTCGATGCGCTGGTGGAACGGACCGGCTCAGCGTGGAAGAAAGAGGAAGTGGCCGTGGCAAATGGGTTGGCGGTGACGGACACCTTGCGCGAAGGCCAACTCCTCAAAGTGGCCATCGCGGAGCCATACCTCTCAGGCCGCCGCTGATTTTCGTCGAAACGGGAAAGCGAAGCTAGTCCGGTAGCGGATAGCGCCCGACGACTCCGCGAATCCGTTCGGTGCCGGGTTTGACGACCGTGCTGTCCGGCAAGATGTCCTCGGGTTTGCGCAGGTTGCCATAATACGCTTCGTTGGCGGTCTCCGAGGCCGTGATCGCCATGCCATCCAGCGAAATGCCGCCAAAAAGGCCCTTGGACGAGGCAAAGGTTACGATATCCCGTCCGGCCGCGCCTCCCTCGCCCACCGGGCCTATGGTCAGGCCGGCATCCAACCCGAGTCTGAACGTGCCGGTTCCGTAGAACCGTTCGAGGCCTGCAAAGGATTGGACGATCAGGATGAGCTCCGACACATCCGCGCCCGCCTGCAGCCCGACGCTGCCGATTTCCAGCCCATAGAAGGCCGGCGGTGACCAGCCGCCGTGGACGAAGTCTCGCGCGAGCAGGACGCCGTTGCCTCCCGCCGCGCCGACGACGAACGCGCCGCGCACGAGTCGCGGGACGATGAAGACGGCTTTGATGCTGGGTTGCTGACTGCGGTACCAAAAGGCGTGCTCAGGATGGTCGAGGAATCGCTCGAACGTCAGCGTGGCCTCTTCCACCAAGCGCTGCTGTTCGACGGGGCTGGCCGGAGCGGTGGCACAACCTTCCAAGAACAGGATGAGCAACAAGGCTGCCAGCGTCGGGCGCAGGATTCCCGGGATTGCCGACTTGTAAAGCGCAGTGGAGATCATGTGACGAGTGAGCCGTAAGCCTTCTCTAGAAGTACAAGGCCCCATAGACGTAGAGAATGTTCCAGTCGTTTTCAACCCGCCACCCGGTGCTGCCCTCCGGCTTGTACTTGAGATCGACCTGCAACCGGTCGAACGCCGCGCCGACGGAAAAGTGAGTGAGGAGCCGATACTCCAGCCCCAGATAGAGCTCATTCATCGATCCCTTGAATTGATCGGTCTCGACATAGAACCAATCGAACCTGGCCTGGGCCTGCAGGCGCGGGGTGAAGTTGTAATTGACCAGGAACCCGATGGTCGGCAGGGGAGCGATGAGTTTATCGGATTGGCTGCTGGCTAAGATCGGTGTGCCGCCCCCGCAGGCGCCTCCCGCACAGCTGAGATTGGAACTGAAGGACGTGGCGATGTCGGCAAAGTACAAGCCCACGGAACCAGCCAGTTCCACCTTCTCGTCGTGATGAAAGGAATAATTGTAAAACAACCGGTACATGCTGATGTCGATCGCGCTATTGACCTGGCCGCCCGCCTGATACGTCGTGTCGTTGATCGTGATGTTCGTATCGATCGTGCGGTTGCCCTTTCGGTTGACATCATAGTAGCTGAATCCGAGGCTGTGCCGGTCGTTGAACCGGTACAGGCTGTCGATTCGCCAGAAATTGTCTTCCCGTTGCCCGCCCAGATTGCGCGAGAAATCCACCGTCGAGCCGATGCCCGACGAGCCGTTGATCGCGAACGTGGTGTCGGCGTTGAACACGTAGCCCCACCCGCCGCGAATCATGAACCGCTCGGGAAGTTTCGGCTGCGCCCCTTCCTCAGCCATCGCCACACAGGGAAGCAGCAGCCCCGCCGTCATGAGGACGGCCCTGAACGTTCGGAAGGGTCGCATACAGAGGCCCCTCGCCGGGATGACTAAAGGGTGAGAATCAGGAGGTGCAATGCCGGGCGCTCTGCCCTGGCGTGGTGCGGAGTATATAGGAAGGTGACGAGTAATGCACGGGGGTCTCTAGCAGGTCCGTGACCCACTCTTCGAAGTTCGGTGCGGTGAACGCTACCGGGGCGGAAACCGTTCGAAGAGGGCGGCCACGTGCTTCTTGATGGTGGCAGCAGTCTTGTCACCGTCCTGGCCGACCGTGTCCTCTGCGGACCCGTGCCACAGCATCCGCGTGGTGGCGGCATCCGAAATCTCTACGGTCAAGGTTCCAACGGTCAACGTCGCCGGAGAGGTCCCGGCCGGTCCCGTGCCGCCGCCTCTCCCGTACCAGCCGTAGCCCGGTCCCCATGCAGGACCGTAGCCGGGGGACGCCGTGCCGGGCGACAGCTGCTCCGTGAGGGCGGCGTGATAGGTGACGAGCAGATCGGGGTTGGTGTCAGTTTTCTGATACGACTTGGCGGCCAACTGCTCGTCGATCGCCGCTACGATCCGTTGATCGATCAGCGGGTTGGCGGCCGGGTGTCCCTCCCGCCAGGCATACGTCCGGTATCGCGAGAAGTCGGTATCGTGGTCGAAGTGAATGGTGACGGCCGGGGCGCAGGCAGCGAGAATCAGGATCGAAGCGGCGATCAGCCGGCTGGCGGACGGGAGCCGTTCCATGCACTGCCCCGGGTGAAGGACGGACTCAGACCTCGACGACTTCTGCAATAATCGTGTGATAGCCTGACGCCCCGGCCGGCTGCGGCCGGACGATCTCACCGATCTGAAGTTGACCCATCGTATCAGTGGCCCGTACGACGGTCTGGTATTTGCCGGGCTTCGGCGGGCGCCAGGTGTAATTCCAAATCACCCACGAATAGGGCGACATCGGAGGCTCAAGCCGGCACTCGTTCCACGTGCGGCCGGCATCGAAGCTGAGCTCCACCTTGCTGATGCTGTGCGGGCCGCCGAACGCGATGCCGCGAAACGTATGCTCCGGGCCTTTCAGCGTCTGGTAGTGTCCGGGCGAGTCGATGCGCGAAAAAATCTTGATGGTGCCGTCGTCGGTCCACCCTTTGCGCTGCCAATAGCCCTGGTAATCTCCCGGGTAGACCTCGATCTCGTGAATCCATTTGACGTTCTTGATGCCGTAGAGACCGGGCACGAGCAGCCTGATGGGATAGCCGTGCTCCCGCGGGAGCTTCTCGCCGTTCATCAAGAAGGCCAGCATGACGTCATCCTGCATGGCCCGGGCAAAGGGAATGCTGTCGTCGTATCCGTCGATGCCGCGGAAGACGACATCGCGGGCCGCTTCCTCGTCGACGCCGGCGTCCTTGAGCAGCTGTTTGAGGGAGATGCCGCGCCAGGTGGCGTTCCCCAGGCTGTCGCCGCCAGGCAGCGTATCGATGCACATGAGCGTCTGCACCTGATCGTAGGAGTCACGATTCAGAATGTCTCGCCAGCCGAGGGTCAAGGGATTGTTTACCACGCCCTTCACGTGCAGCCGCCATTGCTCGATGTTCACGTCCCGCGCGAACGACACGGCGGAATCGGCATAGTTCACGACATAGAACTTGTCATTCGTGGTGAAGTAGCGGGTTTCGCGCGGCGGCACGGCGA
Organism: Nitrospiraceae bacterium; assembly: GCA_040255845.1. GTDB lineage: Bacteria > Nitrospirota > Nitrospiria > Nitrospirales > Nitrospiraceae > Nitrospira_D. The sequence continues at coordinate 5,528 of JBDZVU010000034.1, forward strand.
ACATCCGTCCGAAGATGCCGCCGACGGCATCGCAGCCGCCCGTCGAGGCAGCGAGCGCACCGAGTCCGAGGGCCTTCAAGAGCGTCCGGCGAGAAAACCGCATAGCCCGTCATTATCGTACATGGGCGGCGCCATCTCAATGCCCACGCGGACGCACGTGACCTGCTGAAACCGTTCATGCGGCAATGGCGCACTCGGGGGAAATGCCATCTAGAACTGATCGCAAGGGTATCTCCCAGTAGAGGGACTGAGATGAGCCTGTACAGTACAACCCTTCCTGGGACAATCGAAGGACCAAAGGAGGCCGACAATCATGCGGACATGCAGGACCATACGGATGTCGATCGCGCTCGCTGCCGGACTTCTGCTTCTCGGGCACTCGGCAACGGCGGCTGAAAAGAAACCGAACATCCTTGTCATCTTCGGCGATGACATCGGCATCTGGAATATCAGCCATCACAACCGCGGTATGATGGGCTACAGTACGCCGAACATCGACCGGATCGCGCGCGAGGGCATCACCTTTACCGACTACTACGGGCAGCAAAGCTGTACCGCAGGCCGCGCCGCATTCCTCGGCGGCAACGTGCCGGTGCGGACTGGTATGACGAAGGTCGGATTGCCGGGAGCCAAAGAAGGTTGGCAGAAAACCGACGTGACGGTCGCCACGGTCCTGAACAGTCTGGGCTATGCCACCGGTCAGTTCGGGAAGAACCATCAGGGCGATCGGGATGAGCATCTCCCCACCATGCACGGTTTCGACGAGTTCTTTGGAAACCTCTATCACCTCAACGCGGAGGAAGAGCCGGAGAATCGCGATTACCCCAAAGATCTTGTCTTGGCTAACGGCAAAACGTTTCTTCAGCAATTCGGCCCTCGCGGCGTCATTCGGTCGAAGGCTGACGGGAAGGGCGGACAGTCGGTTGAGGACACCGGTCCGCTGACGAAGAAGCGGATGCAAACAGTCGACGAGGAGACCTTAGCCGCCGCGAAGGAGTTCATCGAAAGGCAGCACAAAGCCGGAAAACCATTTTTCACATGGTGGAACGCGACGCGCATGCATTTCCGTACGCACGTGAAAGCCGACCATCGTGGAATCGCAGGCAAATCTGGCGATGACTATCATGATGGGATGGTCGAGCATGATCGGCATGTCGGTGAATTGCTCAAGCTCGTCGACGACCTTGGAATTGCGAATGAGACGATCGTCCTGTATACGACCGACAACGGTCCGCACTACAACACATGGCCGGATGCCGGGACGACCCCGTTCCGCAGCGAAAAGAATTCCAATTGGGAGGGCGCGTATCGCGTGCCGGCGTTCGTCCGTTGGCCCGGTCACTTCCTCTCAGGAGTGACGCTCAATGAGATCGTGTCGCACGAAGACTGGCTGACGACGTTGGCGGCTGCCGCCGGGGCGCCGGATATGGCCGAGAGGCTGAAAACCGGAGTGGAGTTGAACGGCCGCACGTATCGAAACTACCTCGACGGCTACAACCAACTCGATTACCTGAGTGGAAAGGCGAAGACATCGCCACGCAAGGAATTCTGGTATGTCAACGACGACGGCCAGGTTGTCGCCGCTCGCTATTCCGACTGGAAAGTGGTGTTTCTGGAGAACCGCGGGGAGGCGTTCGGCGTCTGGCGCGAGCCGTTCACCGAACTGCGCGTGCCGCTCCTCTTCAATCTGCGACGAGACCCTTTCGAGAAGGCTCAGCACAATTCCAATACCTATAACGACTGGTTCCTGGACCGCCCCTTCGTGATCGTGCCGATCCAAGGATTGGCGGCAAAGTTTCTCTTGACCATGGAAGAATATCCCCCGAGCCAGTCTCCCGGTTCCTTCAATCTGAGCAAGATCGAGGAGCAGCTGCGCAAGGGAGGGACGCGGTAAGCTGGCCGACGATCTCGCACATGGTACGTGAACCATCGCGTCTTCGTTACGCTTCGCTCCCCTGGTAGCATGACCGCCTCTTCGAAAAGGGGTTGCCCATCGACTTGCGCGCATCGGTCATGAGCGATCGAGGCCACACGGTAACATGCGGACTGACAGCCGCATGCCTTCTCACCGCGGTGCTCGCGGGCGGACCATTGCTGGCTGAAAATGACGTGCTGCCATCCTGGAATGATGGCCCGGCGAGACAATCGATTGTCACCTTCGTGGGAAAGGTAACTGGGGAGGGTGGCGCCGACTTCGTGCCGCCCGCCGAGCGTATTGCCGTGTTTGACAACGACGGTACCATCTGGGCGGAGCAACCGCTCTACTTTCAAGTGCAGTTTGCGCTCGATCGTGTGAAGGCGCTGGCGCCGACCCATCCGGAGTGGAACACGACGCAGCCGTTCAAAGCCTTGCTCCAGGACGACAAAACAGTCCTGATGGCCGGAGGGGAAAAGGCGCTCCTCGACGTGCTGGCCGTCTCTCATGCGGGCATGACTACCGAGGAGTTCGAGGGGACGGTGAAGGAGTGGTTGGCGAGCGCGACGCATCCACGGTTCAACAAGCCCTATGACCAAATCGTCTACCAGCCGATGATCGAGTTGCTGGCATACTTGCGGGCGAACGGCTTCAAAACGTTCGTGGTGTCAGCCGGTGGGGTGGAATTCATGCGTGCCTGGGCCGAAAAAGTCTATGGGATTCCGCCCGAGCAGGTCATCGGCAGCACGGGAAAACTGAGGTGGGAGTTCCGCGACGGCAAACCGGTCCTCCTGAAGCTGCCCGCGGTCGACTTCGTGAACGAGAAGGAGGGCAAGCCCGTCGGCATGCACAGGTTCATCGGACGCCGCCCGATCATGGCCTTCGGCAATTCTGACGGCGATCTGGAGATGCTGCAGTGGACGGCTGTGGGGTCTGGAGCGCGGTTCATGGGGCTCATTCATCATACCGATGGCGAACGGGAATGGGCCTATGACCGCACGTCGCATATCGGCAAACTAGACAAAGCGCTCGATGAAGCCAATGCGAAGGGCTGGACGGTCGTGGATATGAAGCGTGACTGGAAGCAGGTATTCCCTTTTGACGCGGCGCGTGAAAAGATGATTCCATAAGCAACAGGCCCCAGTGCCCAACGGCGGCTAGGACTTGAAGGCCCACATCAGGCCGAGGATCACGAGTTGCTGATTCGGGGTGAGGGCGACGGTTCCGGGAGCCGTCGAGGGCCCGGTAAAAAACCCTCCGCCTGAGCCGGTCGATCGATCGAAGCGGTATTCGAGCTTCGCCGTAATGTGTTGCTTCATGATCACCGCGATGCGGCACTCCAAGGTGCTGGTGATGGCCCAGATGAGCTGCTCGGCGCCCGTGATGACGCCGCTGGGATCCCAATAAAACTCCGGCCGGACTCCGACGCGCCAGGGCTTGACAATGTCCCAATGCCACCACACGGCTCCCGACATCCAGGCCTGTCGGGGTTGGCCCGGCGCTCCCGCCTGCTTCTCCGTGCCGAAATCATAGGACGCCGCCAGAGACCAGCGATCTTCCTTCCACTCCAGGATCGAATCCGAGAAAAACCTCCAGAATTGGCGATTCGTGTTCTCTTGATCCGGTCCATAATAAAAGTTCTGAACCAGGGTCAGGTGAGAGGTCGCTTGCCACAGAGTATGCAAGCCGTAACTGGGTAGGCTGTTCGGTTTCGCCAGATAGTTGTAGCCGTTGACGACGTAGAAGGCGAGCGTCAGGGTGTCGGTGGCCGGGTAGACGACTTCGGTGCCGAACAGGAAGTAGGGCACGTTGTCGAGAAGGTATCCGCGCGTGTAGTTGACGTTGTCGATGGCATGGAAGGATGAGTAGCCGATGTAACTGTTCATCAAGCCGGCCGTGATCTTCAATCCGTTCCCGATCGGCGCGAGATAGGCGATGTTGGCGCGGGAAATGTGCCGCAGGGTATCGGCCGATCCCATCGGATGTCCCTGAGCGTTCGGCACCAGTCCCTCCGTGTCCACTCCGGTCTGGATGCCGAATTCCGCGCCCCAACGAGAGGCCGTCGGGTTGACGTCCTTTCGAACGGACAGTTCGGCCATATTGAGTTCGATGCCGTCTAATTTGAACGACGTCGACTTACTGCGCCAGCGATCGGCATCCGGATGATCGATGTTCCGCAGATACCCCCCATCGACGTAGGCGCTGAAATGCCAATCCTCGCCACCGCCCTCCCGGATCTTCCTGAAGTCTTCCCGAAATTTTCCGACCTTGCCGATGATGGTGTCTATGGGATTGGGACCATCGTCTTGCGCGAGAGCAGGGGCGCCCATCAGACAGGCCAGCAGGGCTGAGCATCGCGTCAATTTGCCAATCAGGATGCCCGGCCGGAGGTAACAGGTCATTGACCACTACGATGCAGACATCTCTTTACACGCCCAGGAACTAGACGATGACCTTCAACAGGAGGCTGAGCACCTCGTCCATCGGGATGAGCGTGGCCAGCAGGGGCACAAATGGAAGCAGCGAGACGAGGAGCAATTTCAGCACGTCGTCCTTGTACACGGGCAGGATAGACATGTTGCGCACGGCGGCAACGGAACTGCCCAGATGAGCCACGGCCCGGAAATCGATGCCGAGTTCCTGGTCCATGGGATCGGCTGAAAGCCATTTGCGTTCGACCTGCCTCGTGTGGCGGCTGGCCAGGGCTCCGTACTGGAACAGGGCGGTCTCCTTCGTCTCGTACAGTCGTCTCATAAAGAACACGAGCGGGCCGGCGATCACGAGCACCATGAGCGCCATGAGACCGATCACCTGCCACTTGTATAGCAGGGGGGAGTGCCCTTCGTAGATGATCAGGTCCGCCAGGCCGCCCGCGGTCACGACCGTGGCGCCAAAGGCAAATCCCGTGAATGCCGACAAGGATTCGCTGAGAAAGCCAAGACCGCCTGCACCATCACGATGAGCGGCGGACAGCCGCAACTCGAACTTCGAGATGTTCCAGAGCAGGCGCCACCAGAGTGCGATCCGCCACAGCCATCTGAGGAGCACGAGCGAGTACAAAGGGAACGACACGAGGAAGTACCACCCGCCGGAAAAAGAAAGGACGTGCCGGCCATCTCTGACGGGGAGACGCCAGGTGGCCTCCGGGAAGTCCAGGATGTACCAAAACACCAAGGCGCTGTGGAGGTAGGCAAGGCCCACGAGCATGGCTTCGGCTCGTGCGGAGTGAGCCAGATGCAGCGTGTCATCGAGAAGCCGATGAAAACTGGACTCGTCCTCTGTGGCAATCACTTCCGCGCGGCGAAATTGCTGGATGACCGTGCGAAGTTGATCCGTACACAGGGTTTCAGCCAGCACCAGAGCCGGCACGCCGATGAGCAGCCGCACATTCACTTCAAAGTCGAGCAGAAAGGAACCGAAGTGCGTCGATCCAAGCGCCAGACCTTCCGCTGCAGTCAGGATGGCCAGCGGGACCCACGCGACCAGGATGGTAGAGAATGCGGCGAGTCCTTGGCGGCGCTGCCCCTCCCGCACGAGTCGCAGCTGTTGCTGCAGTTGAAACAGGGGACCGCCGCCGAACAGGGAAAAGTCGGCGCTGAAGGAAGCCGAGTTGGAAACGTCCTGCTTCATGGTTTAACCGGCCTGCACCAGCCGAAAGCCCAAGTGGTTTGTGCCCGTATCGGGCTCACCCTTGCCGCGGCCCCCGATCATATAACGCGCGCAATATTGATCCGTGCACAGAAACGATCCGCCCCTGTGCACGCGCTTGTGCACGCCCGGTTCGCTGGGATCGAAGCTGTCGGCCGGACCCTGCGGATTGCGGGCCATGTGTCCTTGAGCCGCCAAGGTCCGGTAGTAGTCAGGCCGGTACCAATCACTCGTCCACTCCCACACGTTGCCGGCCATGTCGTAGAGGCCGTAGCCGTTGGGAGGATAGGAGGCGACCGGCGCAGCCCGTTCGTAGCCGTCTTCTGCGATGCTTTTATGCGGAAAGCGCCCTTGAAAGGTGTTCGCCATGAATCTGCCGCCGGGCGTGAACTCATCGCCCCAGGTGTACGGCTTGCGGTCCAGACCGCCTCGTGCCGCGAACTCGAATTCGGCTTCGGTCGGAAGGCGCTTGCCGATCCACCTCGCATAGGCCAGCGCGTCCTCGTATGCAATGTGGACGACCGGGTAGCGCCCGCGGTCCTTGATGTCGCTGCTGGGCCCTTCCGGATGCCGCCAGCTGGCGCCATCCACGTAGCTCCACCACTGAAAGTGATCATGCAGCCGCACCGGATGATCAGGAGGTGAAAAGACCACCGATCCCGCGACGAGACTTTCCGGCCGTGCGCCGGGAAAATCCTCAGGCCGCGGTGTGCGCTCGGCCACGGTGAGATAGCCGGTGGCCGTGACGAACCTGGCGAACTGCTCGTTCGTGACTTCCGTCTTGTCCATCCAAAATCCATCGAGAGAGACGACGTGCCACGGTCGGGCGTCGGGAAATTCGTCGGCGCCCATCCAGAAGACGCCGCCGGGAATCCAGACCATCCCGTCAGGCGCAGGGCCGGGCGGCTGCTTTGGTGATGATGCGGTGGCCTGTGCCGGAGCGACGTCGTCGACCATCGGTCCGTCGTTCGAAGCGGGTGTGCGATTCGCCCTGGCGGCCGCGATGCCCATGTCGCAGGTCATGGCGGGGAGAGTCTGCGCAGACCGATGCAGGTCATCGGCGGCGTACCACCATCCCGCCATGGCGAGCCCGCCGAGCAGCGGGAGGGTTATTACCCACGACCAGCGTGACATGGCTCCATGATAGGCGCATGCCGAACGTCTCGTCGTGCGCCGCTCATTCCAATCCCGTTGACCAACACCGCAGCGGCATCCGGACCTGCAGCGTCCGCATGCGGGGAGAACGTCGCGGGCCGTGCGCTCTTCCGCTTCCCTAGTCCGACAGCGCCTTTTTCAGGGCCGCGTCCCGATGTATCGTTGCCGACTCAGCCTTATCCGGTGCCTTCATCGGCGTGGTCTCGACCGTCACCCTCGGAATGCGACCGGTGAAGCGGGACTTGGCCTCGGAGCCGATGGCCTCGACCACCGGCGTGCCGAGATCGATGCCGACGTCGGCGGTTTCGTCTGCCGAGAAAATGATTCCCTGGGTATGCTCGATCCGCCCTTCGGCGACCCGTTCGTCATTGACGAAGAGCCTACCGGTGCCGCCCTTGCCCAAGCCGCCTCCATCATAGGCGAACTCGAACCGGATCCTGGATTTACCGGGAGAGAGTTTTTTGCTGGAGACGATGGACGTTCGTTGGAGTCCAAGAAAGTTATAGTCGTAGGCGGGGACGCCATGCTTGACGTACAGGGCCCAGCCGCCGAAGCGCCCGCCCTGCACCAGGATCGAGCCGTGGCCGCCATCGTCGGAGACTTCCACGTCGGCGGTGATGGTCTTGGATTTGTTTTTCACGTTGATGAAGACGTTCTCCAACATTCCCGTCATGCCCTCCGCCAGCGTGAGCGAGGTGCGTCCCGCCATCAGATCGGGCCGGCCCACCACTTCGGCCAACCCGCGCTCAACGCCGCGGTCATCGAGAGGGAGCACGTGATGCCGCTCCGCCTCTTTCAGGAAGAGGGCCTGCATCTCCGCAAGTTTCTTCGGATGCTCGGCTGCCAGGTTGTTCGCCAGACTGAAGTCCGCCCGCGTGTCATACAACTCCCACACATCGTCTTGAACGCGATGGCGCACTGCTTGCTCCCACGGCGCTCGATGAATCGTCCGCGCCAGCCATCCATCGTGATAGATCGCACGGTTCCCGGCGATTTCGAAATACTGGGTCGTGTGCCGGTCCTTGGCCTTCGGTTGATCGAAAGTGTAGACCATGCTGACGCCTTCCATCGGAATCTGCCGCGTGCCGTTGACCATCGTCGGCTCGGGGAGGCCGGCTGCCTCGAGGATCGTCGGCGCCACGTCAATCACATGGTGGAACTGGGAGCGGATCTCGCCATGCGCGTGAATGCGTGTCGGCCAGTGCACGACCATGCCGTTCCGGGTTCCGCCAAAATCCGAGGCGACCTGCTTCATCCAGCCGAAGGGAGCATCAAACGCGACCGACCAGCCCGCCGCCATGTGCGGGTAAGTGTCCGGATCGCCCCACTTGTCCAAGACTTTGAGAAGGTCCGTGACGGACTCAGGCACGCCATTGAAATAGGTGTATTCGTTGAAGAGCCCGTTTTCTCCTCCTTCGCCGCTGGTGCCGTTGTCCCCGGCAATGTAGAAGACGAGCGTGTTGTCGGCGTTGGCGGTCGCGTCCACCGCCTCCAGCATCCGGCCGATCTCATGATCCGTATAGTCGAGATAGGCGGCGAATACTTCAGCCTGATGCGCAAACACCCGCTTCTCGTCGTCCGACAGGGTCTCCCAGTCCTTGATGGCCTGCGGCTTCGGGGCGAGTGTCGTCTTGGGTGGGACTACCCCCAGCGTGATCTGCCGAGCCAGCGTTTCTTCCCGGATCTTGTCCCACCCCTGGTCGAACTTGCCTTTCCAGCGGGCAATCCATTCTTTCGGCACATGGTGCGGGGCATGCATGGCGCCCGGCGCAAAGTACACAAAGAACGGCTTGTCGGGCGTCATGGCCTTCTGAAATTTGATCCAAGCCACCGCCTTGTCCGTCATGTCGGTCATGAAGTGGTAGTGCGGATCGTCAGGGAGATCGACCTGCGTCACCCCGTCGTAGAGATACGGCGCCCATTGATTCGTCTCGCCGCCGATGAATCCGTAGAATTTGTCGAATCCTTGATGCGTCGGCCACCGGTCGAAGGGCCCGGAGACGCTGGCTTCCCATGCGGCGGTCTCGTGCCACTTGCCGAACGCGCCGGTACTGTAGCCGTTCAGTCTCAGCATTTCCGCCACGGGAGCCGTGGCATTCGGTATCTGACCGGTGGCACCGGGAAATCCGGTGGCCATTTCGGTGATGAACCCCATGTTGACCGTGTGATGATTGCGACCGGCCTTCAGCGCCGCTCGGGTCGGCGAGCACAGGGCGGTCGTGTGAAAGTTGTTGTAGCGGAGCCCAGTCCGCGCCAGACGATCGAGTGTCGGGGTCGCAATGGGTCCGCCGAACGTGCTGGTTGCGCCGAAGCCCAGGTCGTCGATCAGCACGATGACGATGTTGGGCGCGCCGGCCGGCGCGTGGACCTGGAAGTGGGGCGGTAACGTCGCGTTGCGCGCATCCAGTTCTTTGAATCGCGGTCGTTGCGGCTCCGTGATCGGCAGCACGGTACGATCCACCGTTCGGCTGCCTCCAGCCACCGCCTTCGGCTTTGGCGCTGACGGGGGATTGTCAGCCGCCTGGAGATGGCTGGGGAGAGAAAGTGCCAGAACCGAAACGAGACCGTACGCGACCATGGGCTGGTTCATGAGGCTCCCCTGTTCATTCGTGATGGTTTTCTTCCGGCCCGCGGGACCTACGTCGTGCCGTTCCCCTGATTACGATCACCGCTGCCCCAGATGAAGCTCACCTGAAAGAAATTCACGTAGCTGTTGGGAAACTGGCCGACGAGGGCCCCAGCCAAGGGGCCGCGGTTTTGATTGACCGGCAGGTCGCCGCCGTACGCGAGCTCGTAGCTGAACCCCACGTTCAGCGTGGGGGTTGCCTGCCATTCGGCGCCGAGCCCGAATCGGTATTGCTGGCCCACCGGGAGGGACACCGTATAGTTCCGGTTCTTGATCATGGAGCTGTCCCAGGCGAACCCCGTGTTCAGTATCCAGGCTTGGTTCAACCGATACCGGCTTCCCACTGCCACATGGTAGGTATCCTGGTAATCGAGGCTCGTCGTCGTGCTCAGGGTTGCCGCCGAGGAGCCCGTCAGGCCGATGTCCACCTTGCCGAACTGGCTCCAGTCCTGCCAGCCGAAGTCCAACATCGTGGCCCAGCGATCCGTCCACTCGTGGTACGTGCTCACCATGACGGATTGCGGCACGGTCACGCCGAGATCCAGCTCCGTGCCCAAGTGTCCACGGCTTTGCAGCGCGGTGAAGACAGGGTCGCTTAAGCTCGTGAAGGACGGGGTGGCCGCAAAATCCAGTTTGACCTGGGAATAATACGTCACGCCGAATCGGGTGCCCTTCTTGGGCTCATAGAGGAGCCCGACGTTGCCGCCCGCTCCGACGGTGGTGTCGTCCATTTGCATATTGCCGTCAGGGCGGTTGGTAATGGCGAGGATGTTGTTGTTAATGGCGGCACTGTAGTTCAGATGCCCGATCATGACGTTGGCCGCGACGCCGATGGACCATTGCTCGTTGATCCGATAACTCAGCGCCGGCATGACACTGAGGCCCAGCAAGGTGTTGTTCACCGCATAGTACCGGCCCACCCACCCCGAGTCGTACTGCATGGCAAGCCCGAAATTGGAAAAGAGTCCCAGCCCGACTTTGACGTCTTTGCCAAGACCATGGACGTAAAACATGCTCAGCGCGGGCAGCACGCCGATAGGGTTGCCGCCGCTGGTGCCGTCCACGGTCGTGCCGACGCTCGGCGAGAAGGCGACTCCTGCCTGAAGCAGTTGCGCGCCTCCTTGGAACTGGTTGCCTTGCAGCAAACTCATGCCGGCCGGGTTCTTCAGCAGCGTGGCCGGGTCCTGTGCCCGCGCAGCCCAGCCGGCGCTTGCCAGTCCGACGTCCGATGTGGCGATTTCGTACAGCGACAGCCCCCCAGCCTGTGTGGTGGCTGGGATGAGAGCAATGCCAAAGAGCAAGCAGGTGAGTCGCGCCACGGTCCGAACGGCCAATGGGTTCATCCGGTCTCCTTTCCCTAGCGCGGCCCAACACGAAGCGGCTTGATGTCACTGTGCAGGCGACGGAGTATAAGTGAATGCATGGGGTTATGGCACTGTAAATGTTGACAGTGCGATCACCATCGCCTCCTTGCTAGGATGGCGCCCGCAAGCTGTCGGAGGAAGTATGCGAAGGGCACTGTGCGGGCTCGGTATAGCACTGAGCATGGCGGGTTGCGCGCATTATCCCGTCAACGCCAAGATCGACAAATATGTGCCACCCCGGGCCACGATGGGCGCGGCCCTCAGCGCTCCCAACCGGTACGATGACTTGCTGCTCGTGCTGTCGTTTTCCGGCGGCGGCACCCGGGCGGCGGCTCTCGCCTACGGGGTACTGGAGGCGCTGGCAGAAGTCCGAATACCACCGCGTCCCGGCGTGCCGGCACCCACCGGGACCAGGCCGCACAGTCTGCTGCATGAAGTCGATGTCGTGACGGGCGTCTCGGGCGGCAGCATTACGGCCGCTTATTTCGCGCTGCGGGGGGACGAGATCTTCACGGACTTCAAGGATAATTTCCTCACCCGCGACGTTACCTGGGGATTGATCAGGCGTCTGCTCAATCCGGTCAACTTGTACCGCGTCGCGTCGGCCTATTACAGCAAGAGCGATCTGGAGGCCGAATACCTGGACGAGATTCTCTTCCACGGCGCGACCTACCAGGATCTCAGCGCCCGTCAGGGTCCGGCGCTCGTCATTCAGGCCACCGATATTACGGACGGGTACTATTTCGCGTTTGCGCCGCTGCAATTCGGCATGATCTGTTCCGACCTGGCCTCGTATCCGCTTGCCAGGGCGACCGCGGCATCATCATCTGTGCCGGGGCCGCTGGGCGCCATCACTCTGAGGAACTACGCCGGCCAATGCGGATATAGCGAGGAGCCATGGATCAAGGCCGCTCTCGCCAACCCCGACTTCACGAGCCGCGCCTACCGGTTCGCTTTGCAGGCGCAAGCCTATGTGAACTGGAACGACAAACCCTTCATTCATCTGGTGGACGGCGGCATCAGCGACAACCTTGGGCTCCGTGCGTATCTCGATCTGCTGATGGCCCACTCGGACGTGCGGTCGGCCTTGAAGGCCCGTGGATTGGAAAAGGTGCGGAGAATCGCCTTTGTGATCGTGAATGCCGAAGCCAAGCAATCTACCCGGCGCTGGAGCCTTCTCGAAGAGAACCCGGGGTTAACCGACGTGGGAGACGTGGCGCTGACGGCGATGATCAACAACTACACGTTCGAATCCATGGCGTTGCTTCGCCAGATGGTCAAGGAATGGTCCGATATTCGGCGGGCCACCCACCCGGACGGAGAGCCGCTGGACTATTACGTGATGGAAGTGACCTTCCATGCATTGCCGAATCCAACGGAGCGAGTCGGCTTTCTGGATCTTCCCACGAGCTTCAACCTGTCTGAAGAAGACGTGGATCGCCTCCGCGACGTGGCACGGCGGATTCTGTACGGCGACCCGGATTTTCATCGCCTGGTTCGTGATCTGGCCGCCACGATGCCGGGCCAGGAGGGCGGACCCGTTGCGGCCACCGTCCACTGACGGTTCGGCCAGCCATCCGAGAACCACAGGGCGCTCAATGTTGCGCAACCATGGGGTTTGCCTTGCTGGGCTCTCTGTGGTTGTCCGCGGGGGATGTTGGCTCATGTCGCGCGCCGGCATGCTGAGATCGGTGTGTCAATCGCAACGTGGATCGCAAAGGAGGAACCGTATGAGGCAGGGCATGGCAACGCGTGTCATGACGTCGATGGGGCTTGCGTGGCTGGTGTGGGGAGGGGCGATGTGTCTTCCAGCAGTGGCAGCCGATCCCACAGAGAAAGGTCCATCGCGAGCCACGGAGCAGTCGCCGGAGCAAGCTGCTGGGGGACGCGAAGGACTGATGCGCCTGCGGGAAGCCTGCGCCTCGGATGCGAAGCGGCTGTGCAAGGACGTGCGGCCCGGAGGCGGACGAATTCTCGCATGCCTCCGTGAACATGAACCCGAACTTGCCCCTGGCTGCCGCGACGCGGTTCGGCCATCGCAAGGCAAACCGTAACGGGGCCTTCTAGCCCTTCGGGTTCACGCAGGTCTGTGCCTGGCCGTCATGGGCATGGCGTTCTTTGCACAAGCGCCAGCGGATCTTCTCCGACCAATAGATCAGTGCCTTATGGACGTCGTCCCACGAATTGAACGAGTCGGGGTCGAGACGCTTGTTGCCGACGCGTCGATCGGCTGACGCGCCGAGGACCTCCTGCGTCATGGAATCGGAAATTTTCACCTCGATGCTCGCGTCGCCGACAAACAGGGGCTTTCCCGTTCCGAGATTCTTGAGCGCGGATGCCACCGCAAAAGCGTTCATCGGAGCCGGGACCGTCGAAATCGCCCGCAGGACCACGTAGGCGGGATCGGCCCGCGTGATCGCCGCCTGGACCCGCAAGGTACCGGGACCGGGCTGCTCCACCATTTCATAGTCCTTGGCCAGGCTTTGGTAAGTGAGCGCGTAGAGAAGATTCGCGACGTTTTGCGATTGCGCCAGCCGGGCGGGATCGGTGGTCGGTTCTGACCAAATCTCGGCGTGATCCAGCCACATTTTCGTGTAGGTTCCGCGGGGAATCGTGTCCACCTTCGGGTTTCGATACAGGAGGAGCGCTTCGCCCTCTTCTCCCTTGTGGATTTCCGAATACAGATTGCCTAGAAAGCCGCTGGGCTTGACCGAGCGGGCCTGTTTGGTGGGATGGCATGAGGCGAGACCGAACCACAACACCATCAGGCCCGCGAACAGGGTGGCATATCGCATGAGAGCCTCCGTGGGGATCGGCGTAATCTTGACGCTGTCGAGTAGGCAATTGTATAAGTAACCCCCCTGCAAGTCCACCCAGAGTCTTGCGAACTTGGCACGTTCAGCTGCCGCTCATCTCATCCGCACTCGCATCCTCCTGGGCCTCCTGCTCGTGTGCGCGTCTTTCGCTGGCGAAGGCTGCGAGAGACAGGAAGCCGTGACCGCGATCGCGCCCGAGGTGCTGGTCACGGAAGTGCAGCGCAAAGACGTCCCCGTCATCGTCGAAGGAATCGGGACGACGGCGGGCGTCGTGGACGCTCAAATCAGAGCCAAGATTCAGGGATATCTCGTTTCCCGGAACTACATCGAAGGCAGCTTCGTCAAGGCGGGCGATCTCCTGTTCAAGATCGACGCGCGGCCTTATCAGGCATCGTTCGATCAATTGAAGGCCGAACTGGCGCGCGCCGAAGCGGCCTACAAAAAGACCCAGCTGGACGTGGCTCGAGACACGCCGTTGGCGAAGCAGGGCGCGGTGAGCCAGAAGGAGCTGGACGATTCCATTCAGGCCAACGAGGCGAACCGGGCGTCCGTGCTTGCCGCCAAGGCCAACTTGGAAAAGGCCAAGCTCAACCTCGACTGGACCACCATTGTGTCGCCGGTGGACGGAGTCGCCGGGATCGCCTCCGCCCAGATCGGGGATCTGATCCTTGAAAACACCGTCTTGACCACCGTCTCGCAGGTCGATCCCATCAAAGTGCTCTTTCCCGTCAGCGAAAAAATGTACTTGCGGTTCGCCGAACGCATTCAGAAGGCCGCGGCGCGTCCGGATGCGAATCCGGCGGGAAAACCCGAACTGGAGTTGATCTTGGCGGACGGCTCCCTCTATCCACACAAGGGCAGGGTCGCGCTGCCCGACCGACAGGTGGACGTGAAGACGGGCACGATCACGCTGGTCAGTTACTTTCCCAACCCGGGGAACGTGCTGCGGCCCGGTCAGTATGCCAAAGTGCGCGCCGTGATCGAGACGCTGCACGATGCCTTGCTCGTCCCTCAGCGAGCCGTGCAGGAGCTGCAGGGGACCTACCATGTGGCGGTCGTCGAAGCCGACAACAAGATCGCCGTGCGGAGCGTGAAACCCGGCATCAGAATCGGCGCTCAGTGGGTGATCACGGCCGGACTCAATCCCGGAGATCACGTGGTGGTGGAGGGGCTCCAGAAGATCCGGAGCGGGGTCGTCGTCTCTCCCAAGCCGGTTCCTCCCGAACCGACTCCCGTGGACGCCCCGGCCCAACTTCCTCCGGCTCCCGGCAGGCCGTAGCGCATTACGCATGGTCACCTTCTTCATCCACCGGCCGATCGTGGCGATGGTGCTCGCCATCATCACGGTGCTGATCGGGCTCGTGTCGGCCCTCCGGCTTCCCGTCGCGCAGTTTCCCAATCTCGTGCCCCCGGAAGTCCAGGTCCAGACCACCTACCTCGGCGCCGACGCGCTGTCCGTGGAACAGGCGGTCGCCACCCCGCTCGAGCAGCAAATCAACGGCGTGGACCACATGCTCTACATGTACTCCACCAGCGCCGGCAGCGGACAAATGACCCTCCGCGTTGCGTTCGACCTCGATACCGATCCCAATACCGATCAGGTCCTCACGCAGATGCGCCAGTCGATCGCCGTGCCGCAATTGCCGCAGGCCGTGCAGGAGTACGGCATCACCAACCCGAAGGCGCTGAGCAGCCCGTTGATGATGTTGTCGCTCTATTCGCCGTCCGGCAGCTATGACGCGACGTTCCTCGCCAACTACGCCTTCATCAACCTCAATGATCCGCTCACGCGCATCGGCGGAGTCGGGCAGGTGCAGCTGTTCGGGGCCGGGCAGTACGCCATGCGGTTGTGGATCAAGCCCGACCAGCTCGCCAAGCTCGGGATCACGGTCGTGGACGTGGTGGACGCCGTCAACGCGCAGAACACCGTCAACCCGGCCGGTCAGGTCGGGGCCGAGCCGGCGCCGAAGGGGCAGGAGTTCACCTACACGGTGCGCGCGCAGGGCCGTCTCGTCACGGAAGAAGAATTCGGCAACATCGTCGTGCGGGCGAATCCGGACGGGTCGTACGTCAGGGTGCGGGACATCGCGCGCGTCGAACTGGGCGCGCAGCTCTACAACGTACTCGGGCGGTTGAACGGGGCGCCGGCCGCGGTGATCGCCGTGTATCAACTCCCCGGTTCCAACGCCATCCAGACCGTGAAGGCGGTCCGCACGCTCATGGATGAGATGAAGCAGCGGTTTCCCGACGATCTGGACTATGTGGTGTCGCTGGACACGACGCTGGCGGTGACCGAAGGACTGCACGAGATCCTGACGACGCTCTGGGAGGCGGTGCTGCTGGTCATTGCGGTGGTCTTTCTGTTTCTGCAGAGCTGGCGCGCGACGCTCATTCCACTGCTCGCGGTGCCGGTGTCGTTGATCGGCACCTTCGCCGTGTTCCCGCTGCTGGGCTTCTCCATCAATACGCTGTCGCTGTTCGGGCTGGTGTTGGCGATCGGGCTGGTGGTGGACGATGCGATCGTGGTGGTGGAGGCGGTGGAGCATCACATCGAGCGGGGGCTGGCGCCGCGGGAGGCGACGCTGAAGGCGATGGGGGAGGTGTC
This sequence comes from Nitrospiraceae bacterium, assembly GCA_040255845.1. Lineage (GTDB taxonomy): Bacteria > Nitrospirota > Nitrospiria > Nitrospirales > Nitrospiraceae > Nitrospira_D. Next base: position 21,657 of record JBDZVU010000034.1, read on the forward strand.
GGGGCCGGTGGTGGCGATCGCGTTGATCCTGGCGGCGGTGTTCATCCCGACGGCGTTCATTCCGGGCATCACGGGACGGCTGTATCAGCAGTTTGCGGTCACGATCGCGGTGTCGGTGCTGCTGTCGGCGCTCAACGCGCTGACGCTGAGCCCGGCGCTGGCGGCGCTGCTGCTGCGGCCCAAACGGCCGGCGCGGGGTCCGCTCGGCCGGTTCTTCGGCTGGTTCAACGCGGCCTTCGGGCGCGCCAGCGATCGCTATGTGCAGGCCTGCGGAATCCTGATCGGGAAGGCGGGCCGCTCGATGCTCATGCTGGGACTGCTCACGGGGCTGACATTGATCTTGGGCTCACGCCTGCCTGCCGGCTTCATTCCGTCGGAGGACCAAGGATTTTTCTACATCAACGTGCAATTGCCGGAAGCCTCTTCACTGCAGCGCACCGACCAGGTCGCCCGCCGCATTGAAGAGATCCTCGGCCGCGTGCCGGGGGTGGAGTCCTTCACCGTCACGGTGGGCTACAGTTTTTTGAGCCAGGTCAGCACGACGTACAACGCCTACTTTTCGGTGAACTTGAAACCTTGGAGCGAGCGCCGGGCCCCGGAGGAACAGTACGAGGCGATTCTTGCGCGCGTGAACCGCGAGTTGACGAACCTGCCCGCCGCCCAGGCCCTGGCCTTTTCACCGCCGCCCATCCCGGGGATCGGCACGGCCGGCGGCACGACCATGATGCTCGAAGACCGCACGGGGCGCGGCGTCGAGTTCCTGGCCGACAACACGCGGCGGTTCATCGAGGCGGCCCGGCGGCGTCCTGAGCTGGCGACCGTGACGACGACGCTGCTGCCCGACGTGCCGCAGTTCTTCGCGCACATCGATCACGCCAAGGCGCTCAAGCAGGGCGTGTCCCTCTCCGGTATCTACCAAACCCTGCAAGTGTTCCTGGGGGGGCCCTTCGTGAACTACTTCAATCGGTTCGGTCGCCAGTGGCAGGTCTATGTGCTGGCGGAGGGCGAGTACCGGGCCCGGGCGGAAAACATCGGAGAGTTCTACGTCCGGAACAAGGACGATCAGATGGTGCCCCTGTCGACGCTGGTGTCCATCGAGCCGACATCCGGTCCCGAGTTCACCATGCGGTTCAACGAATACCGGGCGGCCCAGATCAACGCGACGACGGCGCCGGGATACAGCACGGGCCAAGCGATGAAGGCGCTCGAAGAGGTGTTTGCGGCCACGATGCCGAGCGAGATGGGATACGACTACATGGGGATGTCGTATCAGGAGCAGGCGGCGGCGCGCGGCGTCTCGCCCACCGCGATCTTCGGGTTTTCGTTGCTGTTCGTGTTTTTGATCCTGGCCGCCCAATACGAAAGCTGGACGCTGCCGTTCAGTGTCCTGCTTGCGACGCCCGTCGCCGTGTTCGGCGCCTTCGCGGCCGCCTGGCTGCGCGGTCTGGAAAACGACGTGTACAGCCAGATCGGCCTCGTGATGCTGATCGGGCTCGGCGCGAAGAACGCGATCCTGATCGTCGAGTTCGCCAAGATGGAGGCGGAGAAAGGCCGCTCCGCCCGGGATGCCGCGCTGGCGGGAGCCCGGCTGCGCTTGAGGCCGATCCTCATGACGGCCTTCGCCTTTATCCTGGGCGTGCTGCCGCTGGCGACCGCCACGGGGGCCGGCGCCAACTCCCGCGTCATCCTGGGAACGGCCGTGGTCGGCGGAATGCTCGCGGCGAGCACCCTCGCCATCTTTCTTATTCCCGTGTCCTTCTACGTCGTGGAACGGCTGGCCGGCGGAAGCCGGCGGGTTCCGGTGGAGTCCACGCAGCCGGCCCAGCCGTTCCCCAAGACGCCGACGCGTGACGTGACGGTATGACGGACGAGCCACGAGCATGACGCGGTTTTTCATCAACCGTCCCATTGTCGCCATGGTGGTCTCGATCCTGCTCGTCCTCCTGGGCGGCGTGTCGATCCTCCGGCTGCCCATCGCGCAGTTTCCCAACATCACCCCGCCGGAGGTCATGCTGCAGGGCACGTACGTCGGCGCGGACGCGCTCACCGTGGAGCAGTCGCTGGCCACGCCGCTCGAGCAGCAGATGAGCGGGGTGGACCGGATGCTGTACATGTACTCGGTCAACGGCAGCAACGGACAGACGACCCTGCGCGTGAGCTTCGACGTCGCCACGGATCCCAACGTGGATCAATTGTTGGCGCACATGCGGTACGCGCAGGCGGAGCCGCAGTTGCCGCCCGAAGTCCGCTCCTACGGCATCACGATCCGCAAGTCGATGGGCATGCCGCTGGTGCTGTTCTCCCTGTACTCGCCCAGCGGCACCTTTGATTCGCTGTTTCTGTCCAACTACGCCTACATCAACTTGGCCGACCCGCTAGCCCGGGTTCCCGGCGTCGGACAAATTACCGTCTTCGGGGCGGGGCAGTATGCGATGCGGCTGTGGGTCCACCCCGATCTCCTGGCCAAGCTCGGCATCGCCGTAACCGACATCATCAACGCGCTGAAGGAGCAGAACCTCGTCACGCCCGTCGGGCAGGTGGGAGCCGCGCCGGTGCCGGACGGGCAGGAGTTCACGTATACCGTCCGGACGCACGGGCGCCTCGTCACCGAGGAGGAATTCGGCGACGTGATCGTCCGGGCGAACCCCGACGGCTCGATGGTGCGATTGCGGGACGTGGGCCGCGCGGAGCTTGGCGCGCAGCTCTACAATTTCGTGTCGAGACTGAACGGCAAGCCGACCGCGGTCGTCGCCGTCTATCAACTGGCGGGCTCCAACGCCATCGAGACCGTCAGCCGGCTCACCCGTACGATGGAGGAGATGAAGCAGCGGTTTCCCGATGATCTGGACTATGTGGTGTCGCTGGACACGACGCTGGCGGTGACCGAAGGGCTGCACGAGATCCTGACGACGCTCTGGGAGGCGGTGCTGCTGGTCATTGCGGTGGTCTTTCTGTTTCTGCAGAGCTGGCGCGCGACGCTCATTCCACTGCTCGCGGTGCCGGTGTCGTTGATCGGCACCTTCGCCGTGTTCCCGCTGCTGGGCTTCTCCATCAATACGCTGTCGCTGTTCGGGCTGGTGTTGGCGATCGGGCTGGTGGTGGACGATGCGATCGTGGTGGTGGAGGCGGTGGAGCATCACATCGAGCGGGGGCTGGCGCCGCGGGAGGCGACGCTGAAGGCGATGGGGGAGGTGTCGGGGCCGGTGGTGGCGATCGCGTTGATCCTGGCGGCGGTGTTCATCCCGACGGCGTTCATTCCGGGCATCACGGGACGGCTGTATCAGCAGTTTGCGGTCACGATCGCGGTGTCGGTGCTGCTGTCGGCGCTCAACGCGCTGACGCTGAGCCCGGCGCTGGCGGCGCTGCTGCTGCGGCCCAAACGGCCGGCGCGGGGTCCGCTCGGCCGGTTCTTCGGCTGGTTCAACGCGGCCTTCGGCCGCGCGACGGACCGGTATGTCGGCGTCTGCGGCCTGCTGATCAAGAAGTCGGGCCGGGCGTTCATCGGCCTGGCGCTCATGGCGGGATTGGCCGGCCTGCTGGGCGCTCGGGTGCCCAGCGGGTTCATCCCGTTGGAAGATACGGGCTACTTTCTTGTGAACGCCCAGTTGCCGCCCGCGGCGTCCCTGCAACGCACTGCGGAGGTCATGGCCGGGATCGATCGGATCCTCGCCGAGACACCGGGCGTGGAGTACGCCACCTCGATCTCCGGCTACAGCGTCCTGAGCCAGACCTTCACCACGTACAACGCCGTGGTCTTCGTCGCACTGAAGCCGTGGGCGGAGCGGCACACGCCGGAGACGAAGTACCGGTCGATCATCATGTCCCTGAACGACCGTCTGCAGCGCCTGCCCGAGGCCCTCGCCTTTGCCTTTCCCCCGCCGGCGATTCCCGGCGTGGGCACGACCGGCGCCGTGACGTTCATTCTGGAGGACCGGTCCGGACAGTCCGTCGAATTTCTGGCGGAGCAGACCAGCCGGTTTCTGGAGGCCGCCGCCAAGCGGCCCGAGCTCACGCGCGTCATCACCACGCTCATCCCCAGCACGCCGCAGTGGTTCGCCGAAGTCGATCGCGACAAGGCGCTGAAACAGGGAGTGGCTGTGCAGGATCTGTATCAGACGCTGCAAACCTTCATGGGCGGTGCCTTCGTGAACTACTTCAACCGTTTCGGGCGGCTCTGGCAAGTCTATGTGGAAGCGGAACCGGAATACCGGACGAGGGCGGAGCAAGTGGGGCAGTTCTTCGTCCGGAACGATCAGGGCCAGATGGTCCCGCTCTCCACGCTGGTCACGATGCAGCCGGTCGTGGGGCCGGAGTTCACGATGCGGTTCAACGAATACCGGTCCGCCCAGATCAATGCGATGCCGGCGCCCGGATACAGCTCCCGCCAAGTGATGCAGGCGCTGGAACGCGTATTTGCCGAGACCATGCCACGCGAGATGGGATTCGATTACATGGGCATGGCGTACCAGGAAAAGGTCGCGGCGGAGAGCGTCCCGCCGGCGGTCATTTTCGGCTTGTCGCTCCTGTTCGTCTTTCTGATTCTGGCCGCGCAGTACGAAAGCTGGGCCCTGCCGGTCAGCGTGCTCCTGGCCACTCCGGTCTCCGTCTTCGGCGCCTTTGCGGCGCTGTGGGCCGTCGGGTTGGAGCAGGACGTCTATTCTCAAATCGGGCTGATCATGTTGATCGGGTTGAGCGCCAAGAATGCGATCTTGATCGTGGAGTTCGCCCGGCTGGAAGTCGAGCAGGGACGGCCGTCGATCACGGCCGCGCTGAACGCGGCCCGGCTGAGGCTCCGGCCGATCCTCATGACCGCCTTCGCCTTCATCCTGGGCGTGCTCCCGCTCGTGCTCGCGTCCGGTGCCGGCGCGCATGCCAGGGTGATCCTCGGGTTCACGGTGCTGGGCGGCATGCTGGCGGCCAGTGTGCTGGCGATCATGATCGTGCCGGTGTGCTATTACCAGATCGAACGATGGTTTCCCGCGCGCAAGGTCCGCGCCGATACGGCGGTGTCGACCGGCGCGGAATTGCGTACGGAAGGGAATGTATGATGCCTCCTCGATCGAGCTTGGCCGTTCTCCTCGCTCTGGCGCTGAGTGCATGTAAGATGGGGCCCGACTACGTCCGCCCCGACGTGCCGAAGGCGGACTCCTGGCGCGTCGCCGCTCCCACCGCGGAATCGATCGCCAATCTTCCGTGGTGGGAGCTGCTCAAAGATACCGAGCTCCAGAACCTGATTCGAATCGCGCTGGAGGAAAACCAGGACGTTCGCACGGCAGTCGCGTCGGTGGAACAGTATCGCGCACAGCTCGTCATGACCCGCTTCGATCTGGCGCCTGCCGTGTCCTACGGCGCATCAGCCTTTGCGTATGACACTTCCGGAGGCAACGCCACGACCATTCCCGGTAGCGGCGGCGCCATCGTGATTCCAGGCCAAGGGGGGCGGGACGGCACCACGTTGTCCAATGTGCACGGCTTCGGCAGCATCAAATGGGAGTTGGACCTCTGGGGCCGCCTGAGACGCGCGGTGGAGGCGTCGGAAGCGCAACTCTTTGCTCAGGAAGAAAATCAACGGGCGGTGATACTGGGACTGGTCAGCAGCGTGAGCGACGCCTATTTTTCCCTCCGCTCGCTGGATCTCCAGGTGGAGATCACCAAACGCACGCTGCGGTCGTGGGAGGAATCGGTGCGGCTCTCGCAGTTGCGGTACAAGCAGGGCTACGTCTCCAAGCTCGATCTGGACCGGTTCGAAGCGGAGCGGGCCGGCACCGCGGCGAAACTCGCCGAACTGGAAAAGCAGGTGGCGCAGAAGGAGAACCAGCTCAGCGCGCTGCTGGGACGGAAGCCGGCGGCCATCGCGCGCGGGCTCCCGCTCGACCGGCAGCCGATGCCCCCGTCCATTCCGGCAGGGCTCCCGTCGGACCTGCTGCGACGCCGCCCGGACCTGCTGCAGGCGGAGCACATGCTGGCGGCGGCCACGGCCAACATCGGGATCGCGCAGGCCCAGCGCTTTCCCCAATTTGCCCTGACGGGCGCCGTGGGGGGCGCCCAGGCGAACCTCAACGGGACCTCCGTCGGTCCGCTGCTGATCCAAAATCTCGCCGCTTCGTTGGCCGGCCCTCTCTTCAATGCCACGGCGCTCGGCTACCAAGTGACGGTCAACGAGCGGCAGGCCCAACAGGCGGCGCTGCAGTATGAGAAGGCGGTCGTCACGGCGTTGAAGGAAGTGGAAGATGCTCTGATCGCCGTCGAAAAGACGCGTGAACAGCGGGCGGCGATGGAACAGCAGGTGGCGGCCTTGCAATCGGCGCTCGATCTTGCGGGCCAGCGCTATCAGGGCGGGAGGGCAAGCTACCTCGATGTGCTGACCAGCCAGCGGAGCCTGTACGAATCGGAATTGGCGTTGGCCAAGACGCAGTACGTGCAGCTGGCGTCGATGGTGCAGCTGTATGCGGCGCTGGGTGGAGGCTGGCCGGCGGCGGACGACCCGCAGGCGAACCTGCCCGACCCGCGTCATCGGCGGCCCTAGGTGGACCCCTCGATGACACACGGTGGAGGTCCGACATGATGACACGACCGGGGGGCGCGACCGCGGCGGCGGTGCTCGCCGTGATGCAAGCCGTGCTTGCCGTATTCGTCGGATTGGTGCTGCTGCGGCTGGCGACGTTTTTTGGCGAGGATGGGGCCATGCTGTCCCCGCTGGTGATGACGCTCGCCGAAGTGAACGGGCTCTTTTGGGTCGCCGTGGCGGTCCTGTACCTCGCGTTTGCGGCTGGCGCTTGGCGGGCGCGTCCGTGGGCGTGGTGGCTCGGGGTCGTGGTGTCGTGCGTCAACATCGTCTACCTCGCCGGCGTCATGCTGAAGGGCGGATCCCTGATGGCCGTTGCCGGTCTGATTGTGCCGACCATCGTGCTGGGCATTCTCTGTTCTCCTTCCATCCGTCAGGCCATCAACGTCAGCAGATGACCGACGATGCATAGGCGGCGAGGGGAGCGCGCGACACGCAGCGCCACTGGCAACTATGACAGTAGCGCTCCGGTTTCCAACGGATTACGATGGCACTCGCGCCGCCGGGCCAGCGATTCAGTGTCGGTGGCCCATGGTGGTCGCGCGCTGGCGGGCGAACGCGCTACTGTATTTTCCAATACCAACTAACAGGAGGTGGTGTGATGAAGGGATGGATCGGACTGGCTGTGGGAGCGGTGGTGCTGTGCGTGACGCCGGCGATGGCGCAGGACATGGGCGCAGGCGCGGGCGGCGGTTCTGAGATGAACACGGAAATCTTGGTGCAAAAAATCAAGGCCGACAAGCGGTTGCTCGTGGCGAGCAACATGGATTTGAGCGATGCGGAAGGCAAGAAATTCTGGCCGCTCTACGACGAGTACCAGAAGGAATTAGGCCAGATCAACGAGCGGCTGGGGAAAACGATCCAAGCCTACGCCGAGGCCTTCAACGCCGGAAAGGGAACGATCAGCGATAAGGAGGCCAAGCATTTGCTGAACGAGGCGCTGTCCGTCGACGAGGCGGAAGTGAAGCTCAGGCGCACCTACGCAGACAAAATTGGCAAGGTCCTCCCCATGACGAAAGCCGCCCGCTACATCCAGATCGAGAATAAAATCAGAGCGATTCTGCGGGTGGAATTGGCCCAGCAGATTCCATTGGTCTACTAGAACGCCAGTGCATCAGGGCCGGCGTGACGGCAGGGTGATGCCGGCCCTGAAACGATCGAGCAAAGGGGGGCGCGATGAATTCTGGCACATGGTTGGTGTGGGGCATGGCCGGGCTGCTGGTGGTGATGGCTGGGTGTACGCATTATTACAAAGTGAACGATCCGGCGGGGAACAAGGAGTACTACACGACGAAAGTCGAAGAGAGCCGAAGCGGTGCGATCAAGATCAAGGATGCCAGAACCGGCTCGATCGTGACGCTGCAGTCCTCGGAAGTGAAAGAGATCTCCGAAGATGAGTATCAGGCGGCGCTGAAGAAGCCGGCACCGGTCGCACCCGTAGCCGCGCCTTCGCCGGCTGGTCCGTAGCTAATTCATCGTGCCCATGGGCGATCCTGTTCCTTCGCCTGGCCGGGTGAACCGGAAAGCATCGCGGGCGGACGTAACGGCCTGGAGTCAGCATGGCGAATTTGCAGGGTTTGCGCCGCAAGATCGCATCGATCAAGAATACTCAGAAGATCACCAAGGCCATGAAGATGGTCGCGGCGGCCAAGCTGCGTCGGGCCCAACAGCGCATTCTGGCGTTCCGCCCGTACGGGTTGCGCCTGCGGCAGGCCATCGCCGATCTGAGTGTGCGCGCGAATCGGGCGGCCCATCCGCTGCTCGAAAAGCGTCCGGTCCGGACCATCCAAGTCACGGTGGTGACCAGCGACCGGGGGCTCTGCGGCGCCTTCAACACGAACATCTTTCGGAAGGCGCTCCAAGTCATCCAGGAGTGCGAGGCGACGGGAGCCAAGGTCGTCGTCGGCATCGTGGGGAAAAAGGGCGGCGACTTTTTCCGGCGGCGCCATTGGACGATCCGCGATCCATTCATCAACATCTTCGAACGGCTGACCTACGAGCGTGCGATGGAAATCAGTCTGGCGGGGGCGGACGCGTTCCGGAAGGGCGTGTTCGAGGAAGTCCATGTCGTCTACAATGAGTTCAAGTCGGCGGTTCAGCAACGCGTGATCGTCGAAAAGCTGTTGCCGCTGGAGCCGTTGGATGAGGCCAGCGCCGCCGCCATTGGAGGCGGGTATCTGTTCGAGCCCAACGAAGAGGAGCTCCTGGCGGAGCTGCTCCCCAAATCCGCCCATGCCCAGGTCTATCGCATTCTGCTGGAATCATCGGCTGCCGAACAGGCTGCCCGCATGACGGCGATGGACGGGGCCACGCGGAACGCCGGCGAGATGATCAAGAAGTTCACCCTGCTCTATAACCGCAGCCGTCAGGAAGCCATTACCAAGGAATTGATGGACATCGT